>JBEGWF010000081.1:0-48962 GCA_041177965.1 Verrucomicrobiota bacterium
TCCCGAGGAACGATGCCTGGTCGTCGAGGACGTGGTCACCAAGGGCGGGAGGGCACTGGAAACGGTTCAGATCGTCCAGGGTCTCCAAGGAAAGGTGGCCGGCGTGGCCATGGTGGTGGACCGCTCGGATGGCACCCTCGACCTCGGGGTCCCGCTGTTTCCCCTGATCCGTCTCGAGGTGGAGACCTTCGACCCCCAACACCTGCCCCCGGACCTCGCGGCGACCCCGGCGACCAAACCGGGCAGCAAATAGGGACTTCCGCCTTCGGCTGGCCTTCAGGCCGATGGAGCCACGGTCCTCGGAAAACCCTCCGACTCCAGCACCTTCCGGAGCTGATCGCGGAGGACATCCACGCATCCTTCAGTCCAGACACCGTAGTCCGCCCTGCTCAGTTTCTCGGCCATGGGAAGCTGGGCCGCGAGGCGTCGGTCGATGCTTGTCTCGGTCCACCCCCGTCCACGGAGGCGCGACCGCTGCGTCAACCCGCTGCAGGCGACCGCCACGACGGCGTCGAAGTGGGCACGGTAATCCTTCTCGAACAGCAGCGGGATCACGACCGCGCAGAGTGGGCGGTCCTCGGCGGCCCGGTCTTGGATCCAGCGCGTCCAGGTCCCGAAGATCCGGGGATGGAGGATGGACTCGAGGCGATGGCGGGCGGAGTCGTCCTCGAAGACCCGGAGACCGAGCGCGGCCCGGTCGAGGCCTCCCTGCGGATCCAGAAACCCGGGTCCGAAGGCATCGATGATCTCGCGGAGAGCCGGTCGGCCGGGCTGCACCAGGTCGCGCGCGACGATGTCGGTGTCCAGCACCGGAATCCCCACGCTTTCGAGGAACCGTGCGGACTCCGATTTTCCGGCGCCAACGCCACCGGTGATGCCCAGGGAGTTCATCTCAAGCAACAGGGCGCCGGGGAAACGATGTTCTCCCGGCGCCCTGGAATCGAACCCTGACCGGGTTCAGGGTTTGTAGAGGATGCGGTAGGTCTTGGCGCCGCTGCCCTGATCCAACGGATCGTAGAACTTGAGGACCTTCGGCGATGCCGAGGTGTTGGCCAACCGACTCAGCGGCGACCATTGAGGACCGACGGCAGGCTCCTGGGACAGGATCTGGTAGTCGGTGTGGGCGGCGGCATCCCAGGAGATCTCCAGATAGGGACGTCCCTGGAGCTCGACCGCCTTCGTGTTGACCACCGGACCGCTGAACGGGGTCGAATCGATGGCATTCACCAGACCGTCGCCGTCGGAGTCGAGCGAGACGGAATACCGGACCGCCCACGAGGTCTCCACCACCACGCCGTTGCCCAACTCGAGGGTGATCGGCCCACCGGCGGCATTGGCGATGCGGACCAGGCGAAGGCGACCGCCCAGCGCACCGTCGAGGACGGGACCGGACAACTCGATGCCATTGATCGACACGATGCTGTAGTAGAGCCGCATGTTGCTGTCGAAGCCCAGCGCCGAGGCGAGTCCCGAGGCGTCGAAGGTCTTGTTGGTGATGTTGAAGAACTGGCCGAAATCGCCATTGAGTTCGAGCCGCCGGGTATACAGGGCCCTCTCACCCGATCCCGAGGATCGGAGGTCGATCCGACCGTATTCACCGATGGTCAGGACCAGCGCGCCGATGGCGGAGTTGTTCACGAAGGCCGCAGCCTCCGTGCCCCGGTCGACACCCGGCCAGTCCACGGAACCCGTCTCGAACCGACCGGCACTCACCGAGAGGGTCAGTCCGCTGAGGTCGTTGGACTGGGCGTTGACCGGAACGTTCACACCGGCCGCGGCCACCACCAGCACCTTGCCGGCCGGCACCGTCCAACGGTCGGAGATGTCGAGCTTGACCAGGTTCGGGGTGCCGATGGCGCTGGCGTTGCCGACATCAAGGGATTTGGCGGAGATCGTGATGCGCCCACCGGCTTCGATGGAGTTCGTCCCGGTCAGGACGAGGTCGGCGGCGGCAAGGTCCAACACGTTGCCCGCCGCAAGGCGCCCGGAGTGGGCAAGGGTGGAGGCACCCAAGCCCAGGTAACCCGCCGAGAAGATCGCCCCGGAGTTCGTCAAGAAGGCCAGCGGACGGGTATCACCGACGCCCAGCGCCACCCGCTCGCCGAGGATGTCGGATTGATTGGAAAGGGTGCGAAGCGCAGGGAAGGTGCGTTGGGAAACTCCGAGGGAGCCGATCAGTTCAAAGGCGCCCTCATTCACCCAGTTCTCGGTGATCGGAGCGACCTGCTCGTTGCCGGCGACCTGAGACGCACCGGAGAAACCATCGGGATAATTGGGGGAGATGGCATCGACCTCGGGTACCTCATAGAGGACGGGGTCGACCGTGGTCAGGTTGGTCGCCCGGAGCTTCAGGCCGACCAGCTCCCCGGTCTGTTTCAACGGATCGATGTCGGCATCGATGATCATCACCCGGAAATGGGTGTCGGCCAGGAGGTTGGAGGGAGTGGCCGTCCCGGTTCCGGCATTCGGATCGGTGGTCGCGGCGGCGGCGGCGGGATCCGGGAACTCGGCGGAATTCGTCCACGACATGACGAAGACCTTGATCACGCCGGTCAGGTTCGGTTGACCGACCGGGTTCAGCCCGCGGTACACCAAGGTGCCGTTGGTGGAACCGAGGTCGTAATTGGCATAGGGAGCCGCGATGCTGGTGTTCGCCGAGGAGGTGACGTGCTTGGCCTGGAGATTCACGACTCCATGCGCGCGGATCCGGGTGTCCTCAAGCTTCAGGTTGTCGGCCTTGATCCGAACCCGACCCGCGAGGTTGGTGGCGAACCCGAAGGGCGACTGGGATCGTGCTCCTCCCACCCGACCACCGATGGCGCGGATGATCGAACCGTAGGTGCTGTTGGTGGGGTTGGGGATCTTGGAAGGCAACGAGGTGATGGCGAAGGAGTAGGCCATGTATTCGTTGGTGGAGACCAGATTCGTGTAGGCGACGCCGTTGGTCAGCAGGCCGAAGTATCCCGTCGTGAACAGATCCTTGGTGAAGGTGCTGTTGGCGCCCGATCGGGAATCGTTCAGATACTTGGACAGGAGGTTGGACCGGGAGAGCGGGTTCTGGGGATCCAGCTCGTTGCCCAATCGGGCCCGCTCGGCCCGGCTGATGGGAATGTTGACCCCGACATTGCGGGTGACCCGCATGTTGAAGGGCACCGCGGTCGCGGGGGAACGATAATCCCAACCGTAGATGTTGGTGGGAGAGGTGGTGAAGGTCTCGACGATCTGGATGCTCTCGAGATCCACCGACCCCGAGGTGTTGTTGGTGTTGAGGTACGCCAACGTGGCGCTGAGGCTCCGGGTCCCGTCGACGGATGCGGTGGCGAGGATGTTGGAGTTCCGGTTGATGATGAACACCGCGTTGATGCGGTTGTTCGTTGCGGTCAACTGGTTGGTCTGGATGTACGCCAAGGCGGGCACCGGAGGGAGGCCGGCGGTGGCGATGGAATCCGGAATCCAATTCCGCGGGTTGGCGACCGGATCACCGGGCACACGGTCGATGGCGGCCAGATAACCGATGTCGATGTTGGCCAGGATGTTGGTCACGACCACCGGGTTGGTGGCCGTCGGATAGGAGGTGGTGACGCGGCGCTGCGTCGCGAACGCACCGAACTCGACCGGCGTGTTCCAGTATCCCCAGTAGAGGTTTTCAATGCCACCGGGCATGTTGGCCACGGTGACGCCGCCTTCGAGGCTGGCGATCCGGCCGAGTTCGGGCAATTGACGGTTCAGGGTCGTGAGTGACGAACGGGAGAGATCGACCTGTTGGCCTTCCGCCGACAAATCGCCCCAGAACGAGACGGAGATGCGGCCGCGATTGACGATGTTGGTGGCGCTGAGCGTCAGGTAGCCGCCATCGCCGAAGGTGTAACCCTGACCCTCGGGATATCCGAGGGTGCGGATCGCTGAACCGATACCCTCGATGACGGCACGGTCGCCATTGACGATGCTGTGGCTGGGATTGCGGAAGCCACGATCATCGACCCGGACGAACTCCATGCCATAGGACGCACGGATCGTGCCCAGATTGGTGAAGGAGAGGGTGTTGCGGGTCGCGAACAAGTCGAAGGTGTCGGCGGAGAACGTGCCCGCGTTGAGGAAGGTGACGGCGTCGATCGGACGATCGACCGAATACTGCCCCCCGTTGTAGAAGTCCGCGGCCGACGCAGCCCAACCGCCGGCCAGCGCGAGGAATAATGATCGGACCATGATAAGGCTCTTGGAAAGGTTGAGGGTTTTCATCGGGCGGTTCAGTTGCGCCGCAGGTAGAGGGCGGCGGCCTCGAGATCCGAGAGCCTGCTGCCGACCGGATAGAGGACCGGAGCGTTGGTCGTTCCGTTGAAGGATCCCCAGAGGGATCCGGGTTGGCCATCCTGCTCGTCGGTGTTTCCGATGTTCAGGGAGTGGACCCCGACCTTGCTGAAGGTGTACCCGGAGACGGGTTCCACGTTGCCGGGCCCCTCGGCGAGGCCGTCGAGCGTGGCTCCGGTGTTGACGAAGGTGGGGAGGGTGAGGGCACCGATGAGGGGAACGTAGGTCGCGACTCCGAGATCACGGGCGCTGATCAGGATGTCGGGACGGGTGAGCACACGACTCACGACCTGGCGGATGACCACGCCGTTGGTGCTGACCACCTCGGGGTAGGTGACGGCGGCCTGACGGGCATTCTGCCGGAGCACCGGGTCGGTGTTGACCTTCACGAACCGGACCCGGTCGACACCGGCCCGGACACCGAGGTTCACCAACTGGAGGACATTGCTGGTGCCGGTCGTGGCCACCGCCGTGGTGCCCACTTGGCCGGTGTCACCGGCGATGGTCCATGGGGATTCGAGGGCGCCGCCGCCGCCACCGCCGCCGCTCGAGACGCTGCCGCGGATGGATCCGGCGGGAGCCTGCTCGTAGTTCCGATTGGCGGGGTGGTACAGGTACCGGAGACCACCGGCGTCATCACGGGTCAATCCGGTGAAATAGCGTCCGGTGGTGTCGATGGCACGGCTCACCCGCTCGTCGCTGGTGATGAAGCTCGCCACGCTGATGGTCGACGCCAGGCTGACGTTCGGGTTGGCCGAGTCGACGGGGATCTCGCGGGCGTCGGAGAAGATGCGGGCGCCTGCGTCGTTGAAGATGTCGCGCAGGACGTAGGAGTACAGGGTTCCATTGATGTACCGGCTCGGACGCCCGGAAACAGGATCGTAGTTGAAGTTGACGACCGAATACCGGATGGGATCGACAGCCCTCGCACGGATGGACCAGCACCATCGCTCGGGGGAGGTGAGACCCATCGTGGCGAGGATCTGGCCCATCAACTGGGTCTTGAGGTCGAGCAGGCCCAGCGCGGCAGCGGTGGGATTGACGCCGTCGGCCTTGAGGGGGAACTCCTCGAGGTTCTGGCTGAATGCGGACACGTTGGTGATGCTGTTGAACACCTCGAAGGCCTCATCGACGGCACGGGCTCCATCGACCCCGAAGAACTCGAGGAAGGAACCATCGATGCCGTAGGTGACGATCGGCGTGCTGAGGCGGTATTCGTCGCCGCGGAGACGGGGTCCGCCGTATTCGGGAGCCGAATCGGGGATGTTGTAGCCGAGGTCGGGCGCCTGCCACCCGACCATGGGGCCCAGGAGCGAGAACGCGCTGGCCGACAACGCGCCGAGCATCAGGGCGACGAGGGTGGCGATGGATTGGGTCGTGCGCATGGTCAGCGATCAGATTGGACGCGGAAATAGGACTGGGCCGCCGCCACCGCATCGATGGACGCCGACTGCTGGGAGGAGGTTGCGGTCTGTTCGGCCTGAACCTCGGTCCAGTGGACGAGATCGTTGGAGGTCTCGAGGCGGTACCGGGTTCCAACCGTGGTCTCCCAGGTGATCTTCAGCTTGTGACGGGGAACACTGGTCACCCTCCGGAGGTCGCGCGCGTTGAGATCGACCCCGGTGGCGATGCCCGCGAAGTCGCTCCAGACCGCCCGGTAACCGGTGGAGGTGGCCGCGACGGTGGGCGAGAACTGGTCGTTGCGACGGGTCTGGTTGAGGAGGATCTCCTCGCCGGAGGCTCGTCCGGACGCGTCGATGGATCGGGCGGCGATGCCCAACCCGGAGCCGTCGGCACCGCGACTGGTCCAGACGGCCATGGCGCCCTCCTGACCCGAGGCGAGCCGCACCCCGTTCTGGTCATGGAGCCGGTACTCGTTGAGGGTTGCCGGGGATGCCAGGACGACTCCGGAAGCCGAGAGCGAGGCGAAGCGGACATCCCATGAGGAACCGCCTGCGATGTCGAATTCGGACCAGGCCACGGTCCACCGGCCGGACGGCAGGCTGGCGACGGACGGGCGGTCGCAGGGAGAGGCCGAGGCGTTCAGCCAAAGCGGGGAGACGGCCGTTCCGTCGGCGCGGAGGATTTGCGCGAAGATGTCGGAGTTGGCCTCGCGGCGGGTCGCCTCACCCCCAAGGTCGAGGATGTCCGCGGAAGCCTGTTCGGCCACCCAGGCGATCGCGAGGTCTCCGTTGGCCAAGGGGGCCAAGGCCGGCGAGCGGTCGACCAGAGCCGATGTTCCGATGACCCGGCGGGCGGAAACGGGGCTTCCGGAGCGGTCGAAGCTCTGGACCTGAACCTTGGAGGAGACACCATCGACCCCCACGGACTGCCATGCGACCGCGAAACCCCCTGCGGCGAGTTCGACCACAACCGGTGAGGAGTGGCTGCCTTCCGGCCCCGCGGCGGCGATCACCCATTCGTCACCCTGGGGGGCGCCGGTGCGGGACAATCGGCGCGCGTGGATGGACTGGCGGCCGGCCTTGCCCGATTGCCAGACGACCACCGCCGTTCCGTCGGCCGCGACGGACACCACGGGATTCTGCTGATCGAAGAGCGCCTGCTGATTGACCCGGTGGATCTGAGGGTTGGCCGACCCGCTGTTGAGGTTGTACACGCGGGATCCGATGCCCATGCCCTGACCGTCGATGGCGTTGTCGTGCCAGACGACAAAGGCGGTGGATCCGGACGTGGCCACGGAGGCACCCACCTGATCACCCACCAGCCCGACCGGAGACGAGGCGTTCGGAAGGATGCGGAGCTCGCCGCCGGCAACCTCGACGGAGGCCGGGGCCACCTCCTGGATGGTCAACCGGGGAGCCGGCGAGGCCAGACTCTGGCCCAGCGCCGAGCCGGCCAGACCGACGAGTGCGGCAAGCCCCATCGGCTTCCAGAGGGATCGGCTGTCTTCGATTAGGTTCATGGATGGTTCGCTCCGGGGCCTTGGGGGTCCCACGGGCAGTTCAATCATTCACCGCGCTGACTGTTGCTGGATGGAAACGCCGTCGATCAGAATGCCGTCTGGTTGACGATCTTCTTGGGTGGGGTCGTGGTGGGATCGAAGGGGAGGTTCTCCGGGTCGTGGATGCGCTTGCCACCGGCATCGACGATCGTGGCGGTGACGAAGATCATGAGGTTCTTCTTCACGGTCCGCGAATTCTCGCTGCGGAACAGACGCCCCAGGACCGGCACATCACCGAGGACCGGGACCTTGTCCCGGGACTTCACGTTGTCTTCGGCGATCAGGCCACCCAGCGCTACGGTCTGGCCGTCCCAGACGATGGCGCTCGTGGTGACCATGCGAACCCGGAGACGCGGGAGCGGGAGGTAGGCCGTCCGGCTGATCGGTGAGCTGCCGGAGGTCAGGCCGAGGATCTGGGGAACGAACGGACCCGGATCGTCGTAGCCGATGAACTCGGTGATGGTCGGGAGGATGGTCATCTGGATGGTCTCATCGTCCGAGGAGACGTAGGGAATCACATCGAGAACCGGACCGAAGGGCTGGGAGACGGTTCCGGGAAGAATGAGGTTGATCGCCGCCTGATTGACGTTGTTTCCGACGCCACCACCGCCAGCTCCACCCCCGATACCACCGCCACCGCCCTGGCCGCCGCCGCCACCGCCACCCTGGTTGTTGAGTCCGGTGGCGATGGTGCGCACATCGGACACCTCGACGTGGGCCTGACGGCCGCTCAGAGTGGTGACCTTCGGTGCGGAGAGCAGATCGACGCCATCCCGCTGCTCGAGGGCGCGGATGACCACCTTGAATTGGGGATCGGTCAGGATGCCGGTGAGGCTGAACACCTCGGGGATCTTGCCGCTGTCGGCCGTGGTGTTCCGGAGGCCGGAGGTGACCAATTGATCGTTGGCCCCGGGTGCCGCCAGACCGGCGGCGCTGGTGCCCGGGAACACGCCGCCCGGGAGGATCTGGGAACCGTCCACCGGCGAGGTGCTACCCGGATTCGCGGCCGACGGTTGGCCGGTGTAACTCGGGGCGCTGCCGCCCGAAAGCCCCAACCGTCCACCGCCGATCAAGGTGTTGCCCAGCAACCAATCGAAACCCAGCGCCTTGCTGTCGGTCTGGTTGATCTCGGCGAAACGGGCTTCGATCTCCACCTGAGGGGGAAGGACGTTGAGGATCTGGATGGCCTTCTCGATGACATCGAGGTCCGAGAGGGTCGCACGAACGAACAGGATGCCGGTTCGGTCGTTGAAAAAGAGGGCCTTCTGATCCTGTTCCCAGGGAGCAACGCCTGCAGGATAGATGCCGCCGGGACCGCCCATGCCGCCCATGCCGCCGGGGCCACCCATGCCGCCCATGCCGCCCATGCCACCCATGCCGCCCATGCCGCCCATGCCCATGCCGCCCATGCCGCCACCCATGCCACCCATGCCACCGCCCATACCACCGCCCATGCCGGGCATCATGGTCATCGGGAAGTTGAGTCCGCAGGCCATGAAGAACTGGCGAACCATCACCTGGACATTCGCGGTGAGGTTCGTGCGGGTGACACCATTGATGCCCGAGCCACCGCCGCCACCGCCCATGCCACCGCCACCGCCACCGCCCATGCCGCCGCCGCCCATGCCGCCCATGGCGCCCATGCCGCTGACTTCGACGCGAGGAATCGTGAACACTCCTCCCTGACCACCGCCGGCGCCACCACCTTGGCCGCCGCCGCCACCACCACCACCCTGACCCCCCTGACCGCCCTGGGCGACCGCCGGGGTCATGCCGGTGACGCTCTCAAGACCCTCCATGAAGGTGTTGGGGTTGACGCGCCACCAGCGGGAGTGGAGCTGCGAGGCCTCGGGGAGGCGATAACGGAACATGATACCCCACTCCTCGACGGAGTACTTCAGGGGCTTCTCGGCCACGTTGACGATGATTTCGAGAACATCGGCGAGACGGAGGTCGCGCAGAGCGGGATTGATGCGCACAGGCACGTTGTTCAGGTCGATGGGCTCGGCAGCCTGCTGCGTCGCTGCAGGGGCGCCGGTGGCCGGATCGACACCACCCATTCCGGGAACGGACAACGGCTGGTCGGCCTGGGAGTTGACCACGTAGGCGATGCCCTTCTTGTCGGGATCACGCAAGCGGGTCTGCTCGTCGAGGTACTTCACCACTTCGCCCAACGGCAAGCCGTCGAACTTGATCTCATTGATCCGGATCGTGTCCAGCTTGTGGTAGATCGCCTGACGGCCCGCGCCCGTGTAGACACGGTTGGTCTTCGCGAAGGGATTGGAGATGGGCAACTTGGACTTGGGCTGCTCCCAGTACTGCTCGACCTCGAGGAGCTTGTCCTTGTCGGTGAGCAGCTTCTCGCGATGGGCGCGGGTGTACTTGGATTCCCGGATGATGTTGAGGTACTGGTAGGCGGGCCCGTTGTCGGGATCGAGCTTGATCGCCTCCTGGAGCTTGGCCTCGGCGCGGTCGAAGTGACCCATCTCGAAGGCCAACTTGCCATCCTGCACGGCGATCGCGGCGGTGAGCTTGTTGGTCTTGTCCTGACCGACATGGCTCAGGGCCTCCTCGGAGGGCACCCGGCCGACCAGGTTGGCGAGACGCTGGTCGTTCTCGCGCTTGAAGTTCTTGGCCTTGATGTGGTTCGGATCGACCTTGAGAAGCCGCTTGACCTGCAGGTCGGCCTCCTTGTAGTCGCCGGCTTTCGCGGCACCGTAGGCGAGGGCCAACCGGGTGGACGTGAATCCCTCGATCGTGGCGGCCCGCTCCTTCTCGACGCTGGAGCCGAGTTCCTCGGTCAGATTCCAGGCGTCCTCGTAGGACTTGGCGGCCGAGACCAGATCGCCCTGCTTGGCGGCGGTGGCGGCGGCCTCCAGCGTCTTGCGGAGGACGATGGCTTTTTCTTCGCGCCGTACGGCGATCTCACCGGCCTCCTGCGCGGCGACGCGGATGGAGGCGGCATCGAACGCGGCAATGAGTGCGACGAGACTCAGGATCTTCGAGACTTTCGTCATGGGTTTCTTCACGGGTTGGGCTGAAATGGGCATGGAACGAGCCGGTTATGGGATTACCTCGCCACGGTGGTTCGAACGGAATTGGGCGCGGACACTACTAGTTCGTCTTTCTCGATGGCAACAATCTTGTAGACCGCGCCGGAGAGCGTGATGGAGTCGCCGACCCGCTTCTGGGGGTAGTCGCGGCGATCGGCCTCGTAGCGGAGGTCGGCGGAGTATCCCTGGGTGCGGCGGAAGCTCTTGCCCTTGGAGAGATTGAAGGTCTCGCGGGTCGAGATGAGCTCGCAGATGAAGTTGGTGGGGGCGTCCTTGGGACCTTGGACCTCGACGAGGCGGAAGAGTTGATCCTTGTTGTCGGAGCCCACGGCCACCGACTCCACCATGGCGCGCCGGGCATTGACGGTCTTCTCGTAGTCACGGCGGACCGAGAACTGATAGCGCGGGGAGTCCGGGGTTCCGGCGACCTGTTCGAACGCGATCTCGAGCACCAGATCATGGTAGGCGACATACGACAACCCCGCCGCACCAGTATCGGGACGGGGACGGGTGGGCTCCAACCGTCCGCCCGCGGCTCGGGCCCAGGTGATGGGGTTGAAGGTGTAGTGGTCGGCGGCGGCCAGGACCGTGGGAGCACGACCGGTGACCCGCTTCAGCGAGGCCTGGTTGGTCTCCAGATTCTCTGGGACCAGCGGCTTCTGCTTGGCCCCGGCGAACTGCTGGAGCGCGGTCTCGAGGTCCGTCCGGATCTGGGACACCGCGAAGACCAGGAAGACGGCCAGACCGGCGACGGCGAGGAGGACCACGCCGAGCACCAGCTTCTCGTAATGTTTCTTGATGAATTCCATGGATTCCGGGAATTGCGGCCTAGCGCCGGGTCGCTTTCGGAGCCTGGGCTGTGGCTGGAGGCGGGGCCAATCGAACCACCTCGAAGCCCAGAGTGACCTTGATCGGCTTCTGCTCGAGGACGATGTCGCCCACCTTGCCCGATGCGGCAGGTTGCGCGGCCGACGGCTGTGTGGCCGGTGGCATGGTTCCCATACCGGGGCGCAGGCCGTATCGGCCCATGAGGGCCATCATGCCCATCGCGGGGTTGGGTTGGGCCGCATCGGCGCTTCCGTCGGCACCATCGGCCGACGGGCGCTCGACATTGATCGTCTTGAGGACGTAGGCATTGGAGGCGGCCACGAGCCGGCTCAACACCTCGCCCAATTCGGAGCTGAAGCACTGAAATTGCACCTCGTACGGATGGATTCCCGCCGCGACGACCGAGTTGGTGCCCACCTTCTTGGACAGGATGTCGCCGCTCCCGGCGGTCTCGTTGGTGCCGATGGCGGTGCGCTTGATGGAGACCAAAGAGTGGATCTTGGAGGCGAAGAGGATGTCGGTGAACTCGCGGATGTCGGTCAGGGCCAACGCGAGCGGTTGCAGGGTGTTGGGGGCCAAGCGCAGCTCCCGGCGCTGCGTATCGAAGGTGAAGTTGTACTTCGAGCCCGAGCCCGAGCCGGTGGGGAGCTTGACCCCGCGGCGCTCGGCCGAACGCTCCAGATCGGCGATGGTGCGGGTCAGCAGGGCCTTGAACGAGGCGTCATCCAGAGCGGTGAAGGTCGGATACTGGGAGAAGGTGGCCAACGATTCGGCCTTGAGCTCGGCGACACGGACCTGCTCGGCCTTGGCCAACTCGATGTTCTTGGCATTCGGGTAGGGCTCGCGCTTGACCAGCGTGTCGTACTCGTTCTTCTTGGCCTCGAGTTCACCGTTCGCGCCCTCGGCCTCCGACTGGGCCGACAACAGGTAGACCGCCCCGCCGATCAGCAGGGCCACAGCCACGGCCAGGCTGATGACGAAGGCTAGGTTGCGCTTGATCCAGGACATATCAGAGCTTGATGGGGCGCTTGAGCTTGACCTTCAGGGGGAAACTGAAGGTGGGAGTGGAGTCCTCGACCTGCTCGAGCTGACCGGAAAGCTGGGTCTCCGACGCATCGAAAAGAGGACTGGACTTGGCCATTTTCTCGAGGTCGTAGGCGATCTGACCATTGGCCTCCTGCTTGACGCGCTGGAGGTTGACCGCGCGGATGTTGAGCGTGAGGATCGCCACCTCGTTGGTGTTGGCGGCCTTGGCCTTGGCACCGCCGCCGCCACCCGCAGTGGCTGCTCCGTCGCCGCCAGCCCCGGCTTCGCCACCCTCGCCGGCCGGAGCGGCCGTCTTGGGCAGGAGACCGTACCGCATCATGAGCTCACGGCTCATGGCGGGGACCTTCGGACCCTCCTCCTCGGTGGAGGCCACCTCCTGCTTGGGGGGCTCGGTGGAATAGAAGGTATCGACCCAGACGCCGACCGGCACACCCAGACGCTGGGCCGACTCGACCTCGGTGGCCCTCACGATGCGGCGGACCTCGGCGAGGATGTCGGGCCAGTAGGCCCTTTCGTGGAGCCAGGCTCCCAGTTGGTCGGTCTGCTTTCGGACCTCGGACAGCTTCGACTCCTCGGACTTGAGGGAGGTTTCGACGCGTGCGAGCGGTTCGACCTTCTCGGAGATGGTGGCCAAGCCGTCACGGCGGACGGTCGCGACCTTGGCGTAGAAGAGGCCCGCCGCCCAGACCCCCGCGGCGGCGACGAACGCGGCGGCGACGAGGTAGGGCTTCTTGGCGTTGAACTCCTGACGGGTCCGCGAGCTCTTGGGCAGCAGGTTGAGCTCGACCGGGCAATCGGCGATGTTGCGCAGGCCAAGGCCGACGACTTCGCCAAAGAAGGACGCCGAGCGCTCGAGCTCCTCGACGTTGACCGACGGGTCGATCTGGACGTTGCGGAAAGGACTGAAGTACTCGACAGGGAGGTTGAGCTTCTCCTGGAAGAACTCGGCCGAATAGGCCATGATGGACCCACCGCCGCAGAGGTACACCCTCTGGGGCGCCGCCCCGCCCTGCTGGGTCCGGTAGAACTGGATGGTCTGGTTGACCTGCATGTGCAGGCGGGTCAGGACGTTGCGCGCCACCTTGGACACGGCGGCGACCTTCGGATCATCGGGCTCCTCGTAGGCGCCGCCGAGACTGACGAAACCCTGGCCCACCTTGAACTTCTCGGCCTCGGCGAAGGGCACCTTGGACTCGGCGGAGTATTCCTGGGTGATGGTGTTGGCCCCCACCGGGACGGTGCGGACATAGAACTTGTTCGCCTCGAAGAGGAGGACGTTGCTGGTCTTGGCGCCGATGTCGATCAGGAGGCTGCAGCCCTCGACATCGCCGTAATTGTAGCGGAAGGCGTTGGCCAGTGCCGACATCGAGGCGTCGACCACCTCCATCTTGAGCCCCACGGACTCGCCCACCGCGAAGAGCTTCTCGACGACGTCGGCCTTGATGGCCACCAGCAGCACCTCACGGGCGCCATCGGCGGCGGTCCCGAGGATCTGGTGGTCCCAGGCGCTCTCGGCCAGCGGGAAAGGCACATTCTGCTGGGCCTCGTACTGGATGATCTGGGAGATCTTGGAGGCGTCGACCGGGGGCAGTTTGACGAACTTGGAGAAGACCTGATAGCCGGGGGCCGAGATGTTGGCCTGACGCGACACGAACCCGCCCTCGGCCAGCAGTTCGGTGAGCGCCCGCTTGAGGACGCCGTCGCGGGCGGCATCCTGGGAGCCCGGAAGACCGAGAGCGCGGACCCCGAAACGCAGGAGTCGCAAACCACCGCCGTCGGCCGGCTCGAATTCAGCGACCTTGAGGGTCCCCGCCCCGAAGTCGATCCCCAGAAACGTCTTGGCTTTTAGCATTTGGCCTTTGGCACGATTCGCGTGGAAATTTGAGGCCCCCAAGGACCAAAAAAATCGCTCGAGCAAGGTGGGCCCAGCGGCGAGCGATCACGGATGTAGCGGCTTAGCTAAAGAAAGCGGATGGAAGGGTCAAACACAAAAGACGGCGCACCCCCGAAACTTGTTCACATGTGTTGACGCAATCGGGATGGTGGACCCGGGAACGGGAGGACGAACGCGTCGCTCGGCGGTCCGGATTCAGGCCGGATCGGCCCGCAGGAATTCGGACGGGACGGACCGGAGATCGTCGACGACCCGGGTGGCCCCGGCCGAGCGGAGCTCGTCGGCCGACCCGCCCCCGGTGCATACGCCGAGCGAGCGGGCCCCTATCGCCTGGGCGCATTCGACATCGCGACGGGTGTCGCCGATGACGAGGATCTCGGGGCCCTCCAGGCGCCGCCCGAGCATGCGGGAGGCCCGGTCCCGGGCGATGCGGGCCAACTGGTTGCGGTCCTCGTGGTCGTCGGCGAAGGCACCGCAGGCCCAATCGCCCCAGAGCCCGTGCGCACCGAGCTTGATCATCGCACCGAGCTGGACGTTGCCGGTCAGGAGACCCAGCGCGGGAGGCTCGGGCAGCGAACGGAGGCGGAGGAGGAGGTCCGGGACGCCGGGGCAGACCTCGCCGGGATGCTCCCTCATGCGGTGGTCGAGCAGGAAGACGTAGGCGTCGAGGAAGTGGCGGATGTCCCAGGAACGCCCCTGGAGGCCGTTGCCCAGGAAGAATTCCTTCACGAGGGCGGTGTCGGTGCGGCCGTGGAAGTGGGTCCGCTCCGCCACGCCCGGAATGCCGTAGAGGAGCTCGGCCGTGCGGCCGAAGGCGTGGACACCCGCGCCGCCGGTGCGGATCAGGGTGCCGTCGATGTCGAACAAAACCAGTCGGGTCATGCGGGGGGAAATCGGGAGGAGCGGGTCGCGGATCGTGGCGGGAGCCTAGGCCAGCCGGCCGCTCCGGATGTCGGGCCACAGGGGTTGGAGGTCGGGGTCGGCCAGGGCCATGGACTTGACGGCCGCCGGATGCTTGGTGAGGCGGGCGGCCTGGGAATACCAGTCGTTGGCCTCGGCAAGCCGGCCCGCCTGGGCGCAGTAGCAGGCCAGATCGTAGGGGATCTCGAAGGCCCGGGGCCATCGTCGTTGGAGGGGCAGGAGAAGGTCGTGGGCCTCGCCGGTCCGCCCCAGCCAGTGCAGGGCCTGGGAGCGGTAGAGCCAACCCCACAGTTCATCCTCGGCCACCTCCATCAGGGTCCGGGCGATCTGCAGGGCGTCGCCGTGGCGGCGGCAGGCGCGGGCGGCATGGAAGCGCAGCTTGAGCACGTCGGGGACGCGCTGGGCCGGCCGGGGCAACCGTGCGATCTCAGCCTCGGCCTCGGCCGGCAGACCCAGCTCGAACCAGCCCTGGGCTGCGCGGACGCCGTGCTCGACGTGGGGATCGTTGGAAGTGGGTTCGTTCACCAGCCGGACGGGAGTCTATCGACGAGGGCGCCGGATTTGAAGCCCCAAGCTCGGGAATGCTTGGGGATTGAGACTTCTCCCCGGGTGGCGGAGGTTGGAGGCGCCCGATGCACCTGCTCCTTCCGCTGATCGCCGCGATCGCCTTCGCGGCCGGCTCCATGGTCTTCAAGCGGGCCTTCGCGGAGGGCGCTTCGCTGTCCCACGCGGTGGTGCTCAACAACGTGGTGCTCGGCGTGCTGTTCCTGCCGCTCATGGCCCTGGATCCGCGACCCATCCCCTGGAACCTCCTGCACCTGCCCCTCATCGCGGCGGCCACCTTCGTCGCCGGTCACCTGTTCAATGTCGCGGCCCTGCGGATCGGGGACGTGTCGGTGGCCACCCCGCTCCTCGGGGTCAAGGTGGTGTTCGTGGCACTGATCGCCCGATTCGCCTTCGGCTGGCCCCTGTCGGATGGGCAACTGGTCGCGGCGGCGCTGACCAGCATCGGCGTCGTGATCACCGGGTGGACCGACCTGAAACCCGGTCGTCGTGCGGGCTCGACCACCGCGCTGGCGCTCGGATGCGCCGGCGCGTTCGCGGTGACCGATGTGCTGATCCAGACCTGGGCCCCCGCGTTCGGAACCCTCAACTTCCTCTCGCTGCTGTTCGCGGCACTGGCCCTCGAGTCGATCCTGGTGCTGCCGTTGCTGGGCCACCGTGCGCGTCCCGAATCCCGGGAACTGCCGATCCTCCGGCAGGCCCTCCGCTCGCTGTCGGCCCCGACGGCGGCCTGGCCCTGGATCGGCCTCGCGACGGCGCTGTCGGCGGTGCAGGCGCTGCTGATCACCGGCACGATCGCGGCCTGGCAGGACGCGGCCGGCGTGAATGTCGTCTACGGCACCCGCGGACTGTGGAGCCTGGCCCTGGTCTGGTGGGCCGGTTCGTGGTTCGGCAACGCCGAGCGACGCGAATCCGGCCCGGGCGTCCTGACCGCCCGGGCGGTCGGCGGCACGCTGATCCTGACGGCGGTCATCCTGGCGCTCCGGTCCGGGTCGCCTGCCGGGCGTTGATCCCACCCGGCAGGGGGCCTCGGAATCGGAGTCAGGGAGAGGGAGGAACGATCTTCCAGACTTCGCCCTTCCCGGGGGTCAGACCGATGTTGCCGTTCGTCAGCACGTAGAGTTCGCCGTCGTTGTCCTCGCCAAAGCCGACGATGTAGGAGGCGACCCGGGAGGGCGAGCCCAGCTGCAGGGGTTCGACGGTCCACGCCCCCTCGCCGGACTTGGGCCGATGGGCCACGAGCAGGGTGCCTCCGGGGACCCCCCAGATGCGGCCCCAATCGCCGAAGACATAATCCCCGGCCAGTTCCGGCAGGGCCTTGCCCCGGTAGACGAACCCTCCGGTCACACTGATGCCATGGGCCTCGGGATCCTTCTTGAAGCCGTTGCGGTTCTTGTAGACGGCCACCGGGGAGACGAAGGCCTCACCCCGAGGACCTGTCTGCGGCGCCTCGGCCGGGGGTTTGTCCGGCGATTTCGGATTGAAGCCGATGAATCCCTCGCGCATCCGCCAGCCATGGTTGCCGCCCTTTCGGATCACATTGACCTCCTCCCACATCGTCTGGCCGACGTCGGCCGAATACAGGGCATGGTCGCCGCCGCGATCGAAGGACAGACCCCAGGGATTGCGGATGCCGTAGGCCCAGATCTCCGGGAGGGCCCGGCCACCCTCGGCGAAGGGATTGTCCTTGGGGATCCCATGCCCCTCGGAGGTATCGACGTCGATGCGCAGGATCTTGCCCAGGAGCGTGTCGAGATTCTGTCCGTTGCCGATGTCGGGACGCTTGCCCTCGTCGTTGGCGTTCCCGCCATCGCCGACACCGATGTAGAGGTGGCCGTCGGGACCGAAGGCGATGCGGCCACCGTTGTGGTTGGCGTAGGGCTTGTCGATCTCCAGTCGGACCTTCTCGGTGGCCGGGTCGAGGGCGAAGGGTTCGCCCCCGGACACGCTGAATTCGGAGATGCGCAGGGTGCAATCCCAGTCGGCCGGCGCGGAGGCCCTGCGGGGAGCCGTGTAGGAGACGATCACCCGGCCGTTCTTCCGGAACTGCGGATGCAGGGCCAGACCGAGGACCCCGCGCTCGTCGAAGGCCCCGTGATTGAGGGCCGAGAGCCTCGGCCGGAGGTCCAGCACCGGCGCCTCGCGCAACTGGCCCGGCTTCTCGAGCATCCGGATGAGGCCCGGTTGATCGACGATCAGCGCCCGGCCATCGGGCAGGGCGACGTAGGAAAGGGGGGAGGTCAGACCGCCGGCCACGCGGTCGAGGGAAACCCTGGGTCCGGCGGCGAGGGCCGACGTTCCGCACAGGGCCAGGGCCAGGGCAAGGCATCGCAAGGACATGGTTCCCAGAAGTAGCGCGTTGTCGGACATCCAGCAACCCCGCGGTCCGGGGACCGCGCCCCCTCCGGCCGACAGGACGGGTTGACCCGAGCCCGATCTGGGCGATCAATGGGCCCGGATGAGTTCCCTTTCAGATACGGCCGTCGGGCCGGCGACCTCGACCCCGGCGGCGGACCCGGGCCTGCTGGACCGCCTGCTGGAGTCGGACATCCTTCCCGACCGCCTGATCCGATTCGGCATCCGACGGCTGTTGAAGGAGCGCCTGGCCGAAGAGGCCGCCCATGGGGATGTCGAGGCCCAGAGGGCGCACCGGATGCGGCTGATCCGCGAATTGTCCGAATCCCCCATCGCCATCGAGACGGCCGCGGCCAACGAGCAGCATTACGAGGTGCCGACACGGTTCTATGAACTGTGCCTGGGCCCACGTTTCAAGTACTCGAGCTGCTACTACCACACCTTCCGGGAGAGCCTCGCCGAGGCCGAGGAGATCATGCTCGGGCTCACCTGCGAGCGCGCAGGCCTGGCCGATGGGCAGGACATCCTGGAACTGGGCTGCGGGTGGGGCTCGCTCTCGCTCTGGATGGCCGCGCGCTACCCGAACTCCCGGATCACCGGGGTCTCGAATTCCCGCACCCAGCGGGAACACATCGAAGGGGAGGCCCGGCGCCGCGGGTTGGGCAATCTGAGGATCCTCACCTGCGACATGAACCACTTCGAGCCGCCCGGGGGGGATGGGCAATTCGACCGGGTGGTGTCGGTGGAGATGTTCGAGCACATGAAGAACTACCGCAGGCTCCTGGCCAACATCGGCCGATGGCTGCGCCCGGATGGACGCCTGTTCGTCCACATCTTCACCCACAAGGAATACGCCTATCACTTCATCCCCCGCGGGCCCGGGGACTGGATGGCCCGGTACTTCTTCACCGGCGGCATCATGCCCAGCGACGACCTGCTGCTGTACTTCAACGAGGATCTGCGTCTGGAGGACCATTGGGTGGTGAACGGCCGCCACTACGGACGCACGGCCAACCAGTGGCTGGAGAACATGGACGCCCACGAGGGCGAGGTGCGGCGCATCCTGGCCGAGACCTACGGTGCGGACCAGGAGACCCGCTGGTGGGTGTACTGGCGGGTCTTCTTCATGGCATGCGCCGAGCTGTGGGACTTCCGCGATGGCAACGAGTGGCACGTCAGCCACTACCGCTTCGCCAAGGCGAAAGCCCCGATGACGGCCGCGGTCGCCTGATCGCCCGACGGTCCGGACCGCGGGACCACCGGAGGCCGGAACGACCGGTCCCGCCGGATCTTCGGGCTAGGCGCTGGCGCTCGTGTAGCGCCTCAGCGAGAAACGCCAGAACAGTTCACTGACCACGAAGCAGGCCGCGGCCATGGCCAGCAGGGAGACCCAGTCCCAAGGAGAGGCCAACCGCTGGGCCAGGATCTTCGCGGGCACGTTCGAGACCAGCAGCATGGGCAACACCCAGGTGAAGACGGCCCGATAGGCTCCCCTCGGGAAGGCCTCGGCCGGAAGCCGGGCGATGTTGAACAGGTTGTAGTAGCCCCAGACGATGCCCTGGGCACGCACCGTCCAGAACGAGATGCAGGCCAGGAGGAACATCAGCGAGTAGTGGATGCTCAGGCCCGCCAGACAGACCACAGCGAACCCCACCCACTGGGCCGGGGAGGGGACCCGTTCCAGGCGGGCCAATGCGTAGAGGACGACCGCCAGACCCATCAGGGCATTGGCGATGTTGCCGACCTCGAACTTCTTCACCGAGATGAGGAAGCGGGTGTTCACCGGTTGCAACAGCAACAGGTCGAGCGTGCCCTTGCGGATGAGTTCGGACAGGTTGGAGAGGTTGGTGACGAAGAAGGTGTGGAAGAGTTGCTGGATGAACTGGTTGCAGCCCACCAGGAGCACGACCTCCCATCGGGACCATCCGGCGATCCGGTCGGTGTGCCCGTAGAGCACGCCCATGAAGGCCAACTGCAGACCGAACCACAGGGCCTCGACCACGATCCAGAGCAGGAAGTTCACCTTGAACTGCATCTCGTGGATCAGGGAGTACCGCATCAACGCGGCATGGATGCCGAGGTAGCGCCGGAGGGATGGCATGCCGATCTTCATTCGTCCTGGGGATCACCCTCCCACGGCGGTGTACTTGCGCAGGCCCCGGGACCAGGCGAATCGCGCGATCAGGAATGCCGCCACCACCCAGAACGCCTGCAGGCCGAACCCGCGCCACAGGTCATCGCCCCGGATGCGGCCCAGATAGACCCCCGCGGGGAAATACAGGAGATACGGATAGGGAGACCAGAGGATGACCCGATGCAGGGCGTCGGGAAGGATGTCGAGGGGGAAGAGGTGGCCGCTGGCGAGGTATTCGAAGGCGAACTGGATGAAGATGAAGGTGCTGACATCGAGCACCCAGAACGACAACAGGGCCACCGTGTAGGCGATCAGGAACTGCAGCAGACCCGCCAGGAGCACCGAAAGCGGCACCCATACCCAGCCCCACGGATCGGCCGGACCGACCAGGGATCCACGCTGGAAGAAGAGGAAGAGGGCGACCGGGATCAGGGCCACGCTGGTGTAGACGACCCGTCCGGAGAGGTACAGGCACAGGCGGTAGGCGAGGTAATCGAGCGGCTTGAGCAGGAACTGGCTCACGGCGCCGTCCTTGATGTCGGCGGCGATCTGCCAGTCGTCCTCGGCCACGGCGGTGATCGCATCGATGACCGTGACCAGCAGGTAGTAGCTCACCATCTGGGCCAGGGTGTAGTCGCCGATGGCCGTGCCGGCGGGCCGACCCGAATAGATCGCCTCCCACAGGAAGAGCGTCGCGGTCAACGGGACGAGTCCGAAGGCCGCACGGAAGAGGAAGTTGGTCCGGTAGACCAGGGTGTTCTGGATGCCCATGGAGAGCACGTGGGCGTACTTGGCCCAGGGCCCGGACACCGCGGGGGCGGAGCGGCTCATTCGTCCACCTCACCCGGATCCACCCCACCCGCTTCCGCCTGGTCGACCTCGGCCAACAGGAACACCATCAACTGCTGGAGCCGTTCCTCGGGGTCGACCGTCTGGAGGATGACCTGGCGGCCCACCGGGTTGGGGAGCAGGAGCGCGGCGACCAGATCGGCGAACCGGCCGGGTTCGCGGATCCCGGCGAGGGCGCGGATGCAGTCCTCCACCCGTGTCTCGGGGAGGCGCGGACCCCCGGCGGCGAGCTGACGGATGAGGTCGAGCGGCACAGGCTGGTCCTGACGGAGCCGCGCCTCCACCAGCTCTAGGTTCCGCTGGAGCAGCGCTTCGATCCCGGGGGAACGCCCGCGATCCTCCTTGACCGGGGTGATCAGGTGCTTCCGGTAGGGACGGGTCTGGACGATCTTGCCGAGCCTCACCCGGATCAGGCCCTGGAGCACCAGGTTGGAGGTCCCGTTCGGGTTCTGCACCGACGCGCGGACCAGCCCGAGCGTGGCGATCCGGGTCGGGGACTCCCGCACCGCGTCCACCCGCTGCATCGCCATGCAGAACATCCGGTGGGATTCGAGCGATTCGGCCAGCATGGCCCGGTACCGCGGTTCGAAGATGAACAGGGGCATCATCGCCTGCGGGAACAGGCTGGCCTCCCCCAGGATCATCACGCCCATGCGGTCGGGTATCAGCATGCCCCGACGGTAAAGTGGGCCCCTCCCGAAGCAAGGCGGGCGCTCCGGGATTGAATGTCCGGGACGGTTCGGTGTCTATTGAGGCAACGAAGGGGGGAATCCATCCATCCGCCCCGACATCCCGATCATGAAATCGAACCTCGTTCCCGCGGTGCTGGTGCTGGTCTGCCTGGGCCTCGGCGCCGGGTGGTACATGAACTCCCGGAAGGCCGAAGAGCAACGGATCACCCTCGAAGGTCAGCGGGCGACCCTGTCGAACGAGCTGGTGACGACCACCGGCCGGCTCACCGAGCAGGTGCGGGTCAACGCGACGCTCGAGACGAACCTCAGCCAGAGGATCGAGGACATCAACCTGGTCTCCAACAAGTGGGTGGCCGTGTCGTCCGAACTGACGCGCACCACGGCCGAGGCGGCCCGGGCGGCCGAGGCGGCCAAGGCCGAGATCGAGCGCCGCGACCGCCAGATCTCCGAGCTGGAGGGCGAGAAGGACGACCTGACGAAGAAGATGGGCGAGCTCACCGGCCAGATCGGCAGCCTCGAGAGCCAGATCAAGGTCACCGAACGGAAGCTTGCCGCCAGCGAGGGCGATCGCGAGGCGCTGAAGAAGGAACTGAAGCGGCTCATCGCCGAGAAGGCCGACCTGGAGAAGAAGTTCAACGACCTGGCCATCCTCCGGGAGCAGGTGCGCAAGCTGAAGGAGGAGCTGAGCATCGCACGACGGCTGGAATTCATCCGCCGCGGGTTGTACGGCTTCGACAAGAAGGGGGCCCAGCTGCTTCAGGAGGGCATCCGGCCCAAGGCGGCGCCCTCGTCGGCCACCAACGCGTATCCCCTGAAGGTCGAGGTGGGCACGGATGGTTCGTCCAAGGTCGACGGTGGCACGCCCAAGCCTTAGCCCGGGGCGAACCGGTCCCCGGGCGCCGTCGCCGTTGCGGCCGGGGCGCTGCGGGACCAGAGTGGACCGGTGCACGGACCCCTGCAGGACTCCCACGGGCGGGTGATGCGCGACCTTCGGGTCAGCGTGACCGACCGATGCAACTTCCGCTGCCTGTACTGCCTGCCCGAGACCGAGGAGGCCGCCGACTTCTATCGATCACGGCTCGACGGCCTCCGGCGGGTTGACCCGTCGGCCACCACCTCCACGCCGATCCATCGTCAATGGAAGCCCCGATCGGAGATCCTCGACTTCGAGGAGATCACCCGGGTGGTGCGGATCGCCGTGGGGCTGGGGATTGAGAAGGTCCGTATCACCGGCGGCGAGCCGTTGCTGCGCCGGGGGGTGGAGCGGTTGGTCGGATCGATCGCCGCCATCCCGGGCGTCCGGGATCTGGCCATGACGACCAACGGGGCCCTCTTCGCGCCGGTCGCCGGTGCGCTCCGCCAGGCGGGCCTCCGCCGGGTGAGCTTCAGCATGGATTCCCTCGACCCGGAGAACTTCCGCCGGATGACCGGCCGGGACGGACTGGCGGGGGTGCTCGACGGCATCCGACGGGCGCGGGAACTCGGCTTCCATCCGGTGAAGGTGAACGCCGTGATCATCCGCGGGATGAACGACCACGAGATCCCCGACCTCGTACGATTCGCGGTGGACGAGGACCTGAGCCTGCGATTCATCGAGTTCATGCCGCTCGACTCGAGCCGCGCCTGGCAGCGGGATCGGGTGGTGCCCGGCCGGGAGATCCTGGACCGGCTGAGGGAGCGGTTCGAACTCCAGCCGGTGGACGCCTCCGCCAACCCCTCGGAGACGGCCCGCCGCTGGCGCGTGTCCGGCGGCCGGGGCGAGGTGGGCATCATCGCGCCCGTCAGCGAACCCTTCTGCGGACATTGCAACCGGCTGCGACTGACCGCCGACGGCAAGCTGAGGACCTGCCTCTTCAGCCTCGACGAGCACGACCTGCGGCCGTTGCTGCGGGGGGGCGGGTCCGATGAGGAGCTGGCATCCCTGCTCCGCGACCGGGTCCGCCACAAGGAGGCCGGCCACCGCATCGGCCAGGCCGATTTCGTCCAGCCCCAGCGCTCCATGAGCTGCATCGGAGGCTGAGGCCGACGGGCGACCGGTCCGCGACGCCTCAACCCTTGGTCAGGGTCTCGTCGAGATTGAGGAGCACGTTGGCCAGGGTCATCCAGACGGCCAGCCTGCGATCGTCGAGGCCGGCCGGCCGAGGGGCCGAACCCACCTGGACCAGCGCGGCCGCGGCCTTCGGATCGGACCGGAAACTCCGCTCCTGCTGCTGCACGAAGGCCAGGAGCCGGCGGTGTTCGGAGGGTGTCGGCGGGCGGCCCACGCAGCGGGCGAAGGCGTACCCGACTCGGGAGGCGTCGTCGGACCCGCCCTCGGCCAGGATCCGCTGACCGAAGACCCGGGCCGCCTCGAGCAACGTCGGCTCATTGAGACCGGCCAGCGCCTGCAAGGGCGTGTTCGTGCGGGGCCGTCGCGAGACGCAGACCTCGCGGCTCGGGGCGTCGAAGGTCGCGAAGGTGGGGTAGGTGCAGACCCGCCTCCAGAAGGTGTAGAGGGCCCGACGGTACAGGTCGGGACCGTCGCTCACCGGCCACTCGTCCATGCCGATCTCCGGACGGAGGAAACCGATCTCCTTCCAGAGGTTGGGCACCTGCACCGGATGGACGCTCGGACCGCCGACCTTCTGATGGAGCAGGCCGCTGACCGCGAGCGCCTGGTCGCGGATCATCTCGGCATCCAGCCGGAAGCGCGGACCCCGCGACAGGAGCCGGTTGTAGAAATCCTTCTCGAGGCGGATCGCATCGGTCGCCGCGCTCTGGCGGTAGGTGGCGGACATGACGAGGAGCTTCTGCATCGCCTTGATGTCCCAGCCGCCGGCCACGAACTCGGTGGCGAGCCAGTCGAGCAGCTCCGGGTGGGACGGGGCCTCGCCCTGGCGGCCGAAATCCTCGCTCGTCTTCACCAGCCCGGTGCCGAAGCAGCGCTCCCAGAACCGATTCACGGTGACACGGGCGGTCAGCGGGTTGGCCGGATCGACCAGCCACCGGGCCAGCGCCAGCCGGTTGGCCGGCAGACCCTGGGGCAGGGGCGGGAACACCTCGGGAGTCCCCGGAAGCACCGTCTTGCCCCGGGTCAGAAAATCGCCTCGGACATGGATGTAGGTCTCCCGGGGCTTGGGCTCGGTGCGCTCCTGCATCACCAGCGTGGTGAACTTCTGGCCGGCCCGCTGCTTGCGCTGCTGCTCCAGGACGAAGAGCTGGCGCTCCAGGGTCCGCACCTTATCGGAGGCGGAACGGTGGCTGGCAGCGAGGAGGCTCGCTTCGGAATCGGAGCGATCACGGGAGGACTTGGATGCGGCCAACCGGACCCCGTCGGGCAGGGGCCAAAGCCGGCTCGGGTCCTTCTCGGTGGTCACCGAGATGCGGAAGCGTCCGATGCAGTGGCTGTTGCCGTGGTAGTGCTCGAAGCGGAACGTCAGCCTGCTGCCGCCCGGATACCCGGCCGGATCCTGGAGACGGGCGATGAGGAAATGCCTCTCGCCGAAGCGGGGACCGATGGCCCAGCCCGTCTTGGGGTTCCGGTCGACGGCGTGTTCGGCACGGTAGTACTGCTGCTCCCAGTCGGCCATGGCCCCGGCGAAGAAGAGGTTGGTGTTGGCCGGCGCCGGCCCCCGCTTCGGCGCGGCGGCGAACGAGAATTCATCGAGGATGAAGTTGCCGGTGGCCCCCCAACGACCGGGTCCGTTCTTGGGGAGGCTCGGGTCGGGGAGCACCTCGAGCATCACGGCGGTGATGCCGGTGAGGTCGGTGTCGGCCTCGACGGTGATCGTGTCGTAGATCGGGTTCACGCCGGTGCCCAGGAGGGAACCGTCGGCGAGGTTGGTGTAGCCCGAGCCGCCGGTGGAATGGGCGTTGACCAGCGAGAGGGTGCGCCACGGGTCCGGCTTCCGGGCGATCGATTTCTCCCAGGCGGACCGGGTCGCAGCCAATGCCTTGCCGGCCTCGTCGAGTTCCCGGCGGGTCTCCTCCAGACGACGGGCCAGGTGCGCGTCGCCGTCGGCGAGATCCGGCCGGGGGACCTCGACCGACGGTCCGAGGCTGTAGTTGCCGGAGTCGGCCGTGTTGTTGAAGAAGGCGTAGAAGCGGTAGTACTCCTCGTGGGTGATCGGGTCGTACTTGTGGGTGTGGCACTCGGCGCAGTTCAGGGTGAGCCCCAGCCAGGCCGTGCCGACGGTGGCCACGCGGTCCTTCACCGCCTTGGTCCGGTATTCCTCGGCGTCACCGCCGCCTTCGTCGTTGACCTTGGTGTTCCGGTTGAACCCGGTGGCGATGCGCTGGGCCAGGGTGGGCTCGGGCAAAAGGTCTCCGGCAAGCTGGTCGATGGTGAACCGGTCGAAGGGTTGGTTGCGATTGAAGGCGTCGATCACCCACTGGCGGAAGGGCCAGATGGACCGGGCGAGGTCGACCTGGTAGCCGTTGGAGTCGGCGTAGCGCGCCAGATCGAGCCAACCCCGGGCCATGTGCTCGCCGTAGTGGGGCGAGGCCAGCAGGCGATCGACCAGGGCCTCGTAGGCGCGGTCGGACGGGTCTGCGACAAAGCGGGCGACCTCCGAGGGCTCCGGGGGCAGGCCGGTGAGGTCGAGCGAGACGCGACGCACCAGTGTGGCCGGATCGGCCTCCGGTTGCTGCCGCAGTCCCTCCTGGGCGAGCCGGGCGGCGATGAACCGGTCGATGGGATTGCGGACCACCGCGGTCGCCGGCAATGACTCCGGGGGCTTGGGACGCACCGGCGCCTGGAAGGCCCAGTGCTTGCGGGCATCCACCTCGGGCCAGACCGCACCCTCGGTGATCCATCGCGTCAGGCTGGCCACCTCGGCCGCGGTCAGCCTCGGGCCCTTGGGCGGCATGACCTCGTCCGGGTCGTTCGATGTCACCCGACGGAGGAGTTCGCTGGCCTCGGGTTTGCCCGGCACCAGCGCGGCCTTCCCGGACTCGGCCGTCTGGAGCGCCGCCGACCGCGAATCGAGGCGCAGGCCGGCCTTCTGCTTGTCCGGGCCATGGCACTCGGAACAGCGGCGGATGAGCAGCGGCTCGATCTCGGCCTTGAAGTCGGTCGCCGCGGCCACCCGGGAAACCAGGAGGGTGCCGGCGAGCAGTGCGATCGCCTCGGGAAACAGGGGGATCTTCATGGACTCTGGTGTGACCGCAGTCTCGGGCACCCCCCTGCCGAATGCCAGACCGGAAGCATCCCGCGGGGCGGGAAAAACAGCGGCCCGACATCGGGGCGGGGCCTCCCCGGGGCGTCCTCTCCATGGGATTCCCGAAGGCATGGCCATTTCCGGCGGGGACCGGTAGGCTGACGAAAGAAACGGTGAACCCCACGTCCATCCTGCTTGTCGCCGGAGAGCCCAGCGGCGACCAGCTCGCCGCCGAACTCGTCCGCGCGCTGCGTCGGCGGACCGGCCCGATATCGCCCCGGTTCTTCGGGATCGGCGGAGCGGCCATGGCCGATGCCGGGGTGGAGATCCTGTGCGACCCGACAGCCCACTCGGTGATCGGGCCCGCGGACGCGCTGCGCCAGTGGGGCCGATTCCGCCAGGCCTTCCGACGGGCCACCGAGGCCGCCCGCGAGCGGACGCCCGACGTGGTCATCGGGGTCGATTTCGGCGCCTTCAACCTGCGCCTGCTCAAGGCCATCACGGCGATGGCGCAGGAGCGACAGGGGGTCTTCCGCAACTGGCGACCCCGCCGGGTCCAGTTCGTGTCGCCCCAGGTCTGGGCGTCCCGGCCGGGGCGGGCCCTCGAGATGCCCCGGATCCTCGACCGGCTGCTCTCGATCCTTCCCTTCGAGAAGGACTGGTACGCCCGGAATGCGCCCGGGGTCCGGGTCGAGTTCGTGGGCCATCCGCTGGTGGACCGTCACGGGCCGCCCCCGGCACCCCGCTCCCGGGGCCCCGGCCGCCGACCCCATGTGGTCCTGCTCCCGGGCAGTCGGACCGGGGAGCTGCGCCGCCACTGGCCGGTGGTGGCTCCGGCGGCGCGGACCATCGTCGAGAGGACGGGCGCGCACTGCACCCTGGTGCTGCCCCACGAGGCGGCCCGGGCCTCGCTCCCGCCGGGGGTGCCGGAACCGGAGGGCCTGAGGGTCCGGATCGGAGGTCTCGCCCATGCCCTTTCCGAGGCCGACGTGGCCATCGCCTCGACCGGCACGGTGACGCTGGAATGCGCCTGGTTCGCCGTGCCGACCGTCGCCCTGTACCGGACCTCCTGGAGCACCTACCAGATCGGCCGGAGGATCATCCGGGTGCCCCACCTGGCCATGCCCAACCTCCTGGCCGGAAAGGCCGTCATGCCGGAGTTCATCCAGGAGGCCGCAACCCCGGAAGCCCTGGCCCGGGCGGTGCTGGACCTGCTGGAGACGCCCGGAGCGCTGGAGCAGGCGGGGGAGGGTCTGGCCGGGGTGCGCCGACTCCTCGGTGCGCCGGGGGCCGCCGACCGCGCCGCCGCGGCGATCCTGACGGACGAGACCGATTGAGCCGGGTCGGAGGGACCGGTCGCCCGGCGGCGGATCAACGGCGGCCGACCTTCTGCCGGGCCGCCTCGAGCGTCTGCCGCTCGGCCGGAGTCAGGCTGCCGATCCCGTCGCGGGCGATCTTCTCGAGGATCGGATCCACCTCGCGGGCGATGAATTCCGCATCGGACTGGGACTGCGGACGGGCGGCCACCGTCGGCGAGCGGAAGGCGGGCCGCAGGACGTCGCCGGCCGAGGCCCGGGACAGGGACTTGGCGGCGCGTCGTCGGGCCTTCCAACGTCGCCACCCCTCGGACCACCGATCCCAGGGTGACCGACCCTGGTGGCCGCCGACCTGGACCCACAGCCAACCGTAAAGCAACCCGCCGAGGTGGGCGGCATGCGCGACGCCGTCCCGCGGTGGCACCATGGTGAAGAAGAGCGCCACGCCCAGGGACAGGTAGAACAGGAAACGGGCGGGCACCGGGACGATGAGGGCCAGCAGGATCCGCGCGTCCGGTTCGAGACGGCAGAAGATCGCCAGGAAGGTCATGAGACCGGCCGACGCCCCCACCACTGTGCCGGAGACGCTCTCGGGGAAGGCCGCGCCGACCGCCAGTTGGAGGAGGCCTCCGACGACCCCACCGGCCAACCAGAGCCCCAACATGCGCGGCCCGCCGAAGGCCGCCTCGATGGGACGTCCGAACATCCAGACCCCCAACCCGTTGAAGAACAGATGCGTGAAACTGCCGTGGAGGAACTGGAAGCTCACCAACTGCCACACCCATCCCGATCGCCAGACCTGTTCGGACAACGCGCCGTACCGTTGGAGCGACCGCCGCAGATACACCTCCGCCACGGCCTCCAGTGCGAAGACCGCCACCAGGGCGATGATCAGCCCGAGGGTCCAGGAAAGGCTCCGGCCGCCGTCACCGTCCCTCATGTAGTCCCGATCCGAAAGCATCCGGTCCGCACCCTAGACCGGCGGGGCGCGTTTTTCCAATGCGGATCGGACCCCTTCGCTCAGCGATCCGCCAGCCGGAGTTCCCGGTGGGGCAGGAGGAGCCAGGCCAGGCCGCCGATGAACCCTCCCAGATGGGCCAGGTGGGCGATGGGTCCGACCGCGACCACCGCTCCGACCGCGCTGGCGAGGATGCCGGTCAGCAGGATGTGCTTGGCGCGGATCTCCAGTGGGATGACGAAGAACAGGAGGACCCGCAGACGTCTCTCGGCATACAGCGCCCCCAGCGCCGCCAGAAGGCCGCTGAGACCGGCCGAGGCCCCGACCACCGGCCGGCCGAACGCGTCGGGCATCATCCAGGCGCCCAGGACATGGAGGACGCCCCCGACGGAGCCGCTGAAGAGGTAGAGCAGCAGGAAACGCCAGCGCCCCAGGGTGGTCTCGATGACCGGTCCGATGGAATGCAGGAACAGGAGGTTCATGGCGAGGTGGACCCATCCTCCGTGCAGGAACTGGAAGCTCAGGCATTGCCACCAGGCGCCCCGACGCAATCCCTCGAGACTCAGGGAATGGTTCGCCTCGAACCAGAGACCGCGTTCGGGATCGACGCGGCGGAGCCACCCCTCGTAGGCGAAGAAGGCGAGGTTCAGGACGATCACCAGCCGGGTCGCGCCGCTCTCCCAGACGGGCTCCCCGGCAGGGTTCCTCGGGGGCTGTGAAGGACGCTTCATGGGTGCCGTGGACCGGTCGGCACGGTCAGTCCACCGAGACCATCGCCTTGATCACCCCGGTCTCCGGCTTCAACCACGAGGGGAACTCGGCGATCATGTCGCCGAAACCGCAGCGATGGGTGATCCACGGCCGGGTGTCGATCCGGCCCGACTCGATGTGGTCGATGATGCCCCGAAAATCGGCGGGCAGGGCGTTGCGGCTGCCGAGGATGCCGAGTTCGCGACGGTGCAGGATCGGGGCGTGGGGGAACGTCAGATCGGCCTGGGTGATGCCGACGTAAACGAGGCGTCCGGCGAAGGCGCAGTAGGCCAGGGCCTGGCTCATGGAGCGATGGGATCCGGTGGCGTCGATCACCGATTCGGCGCCGTTGCCTCCGGTGAGCGCCTCGACGGCCGCGACCTCGGAGCCGTCGCCCCGGCTCCACACGGTGTCGGGAACCCCCATGACCTCGCGGACGAAGGCCAGGCGCTGCTCGTTCATGTCCATGACCACCGTCCGGGCGCCGCTGAGCTTGGCGAACTCGATGACGCTCAGGCCGATGGGGCCGGCACCGATGACCAGCACCGTCTCGCCCGGCTTCGGCGCGGCGCGGAACACGGCGTGGCTGCCGATGGCGAGGGTCTCGACGAGGGCGAGCTGTTCGAAGTCGAGCGAGCCTCCCCGATGGAGCTTCCGGGCCGGGACCGTGTAGAACCTGCGAAGTCCGCCATCGCAGTGGACGCCCAGGGTCTGGTTGTGGTGGCAGCAGTTGGTGTGGCCGCGACGGCAGGCGTGGCATCGCTGGCAATTGAGGTACGGCTCCACGCTGCACCGGTCGCCGGGGCGCACCTCCACGACGCCTTCGCCGACCGCCACCACCTCCACCCCGAGCTCATGGCCCGGGATCCGCGGATACGAGAAGAAGGGCATCTTGCCCAGGTAGCCCCCGAGGTCGGTGCCGCAGATGCCGACCTGGCGGACCCGGACCACCGCCTCGCCGGGTCCGGGGGCCGCGGGTTCTTCGATGTCGATGAGCCGGAAGGAACCGGGCTTCTCGAGTTGGATGGCTTTCATGCGCGTCGGTGGTCGGAAGGATGACCGCGCCGCCCCACGGGTGCGACCACGGAATCGCCCCGTTCGAGACCGGCGATCCGGCACATTCCGCGGCCCCGGATCCCGGCGGCGCGCCCCGGCGCGGGCCGCAGGTACGGATTGACGACCAAAACCCGATCCTCCAGTTTGAAAAGGCTTTCCATGAAACCGTCCCCGCGTTCCCTACCCACCGGCAGCCAGCGTGGTTTCACGCTGATCGAGCTGCTGGTCGTCATCGCCATCATCGCCATCCTCGCCGGAATGCTGCTGCCCGCCCTGGGCAAGGCCAAGGCCAAGACCGTCGGCATCCAGTGCATGAACAACACCAAGCAGCTGCAGCTGGCCTTCACGCTGTACGCCGGGGACCAGGCGGAGGTGTTGCTGGCCTGCCAGGACGGTCTGCCCGACCGGCGCGCCAACTGGTGCACGGGCGACGTGTCCTGGGGCTCCAGCAACACCGGCTCCAACGATGTCGCCAGGAGCCCGATGATGAAATACGTCGGCAACGCCTTCAACGTGTGGAAGTGCCCGGCCGACCAGTCCTTCGTGACCATCGGCGGCCGCCGGGTGCCCCGGTTCCGCAGCAACAGCATGAGTCAGGTGTTCGGCTACGGCGAGTGGCTCGACGGCTCGAGTGCCGGCCGCTCCCAGACCGCGTGGCGCATCTATTCGAAGGAGGGCAACATCGTGAGCCCCTCCCAGACCTGGGTCTTCGTGGACGAGCACTCCGGCAGCATCAACGACGCGGCCTTCGCCAACCAGATGCGCGATGCCGAGACGGCCAACGCCCGCATCATCGACATGCCGGCCTCCTACCACAACGGAGCCTGCGGGTTCTCCTTCGCCGACGGCCACTCCGAGATCAAGCGCTGGCGCGGCCGGACGATCCAGCCCAAGACGGTCTTCGGTCAGAACGTCGGCCTCAACATCGCTGCAGGGGACTCCCGGCCCGACGTCTTCTGGTTCTTCCAGAACACGACCGCGCCGGCCAAGTAATCCGCAAAAACAAGGCACCGTCCGGACGACCATCGGGGACCGCGGCGGCGGCGCCGACGTTTCGAGGGGACGCAAAAAACGGGAGTGGAGACCCTCGAAGGCCACACTCCCGTTTTCGTTTGCCGGTGCAGCGGATCCGCGACGACGACGTCACGCCGCCGCCCGGATCACTTGCGACCCTTGGCCTTGGCCTTCTTGCCGCTCGCCGGCGTCTGCTGCCAATCGGCGATCGACTCGTTGGCCCAGATGTCGGCGATGACCTGTCGACGGCGGACCACCGCCGCCTTCTTGCCGCGGACCAGGATCTCGGCCGGCAGCGAGCGGCTGTTGTAGTTCGAACCCATCACCGACCCGTAGGCGCCGGCACTGAGGAGAGCGAGGGTGTCGCCCTCGCCGACCTTGGGCAGCGGGCGGTCCTTGGCGAAGTAGTCGCCGCTCTCGCAGACCGGCCCGACCACGTCGGACGACACCAAGGCACCTGACTTCTTCGTCAGCGGCACGATCTCATGGAAGCTGTCGTAGAATGCCGGACGGATGAGGTCGTTCATCGCGGCGTCCACGATGACGAAGTTCTTCTGGCCGGTCTTCTTGATGTATTCGACGCGGGTCACCAGCGCGCCGGCATTGCCGCTCATGAACCGGCCGGGTTCGAGCAGGATCTTCAATCCCAACGGTTTCAGGAGGGGCACGAGGGTCTTGGCGTACAGATCCGGGGTCAGGATCTTGCGGCCGGCGGCGGTCTTCCACCAGGAGGCGTCGCCCGAGGCGAGGGCCTCCTTGTACACGATGCCGATGCCGCCCCCGATGCTGAAGAAGTCGAAGCCGTGTCGGGCGTTGAGGCGGGCCACCAGCGGGGCGACCTTCTCGACGGCCTTGCGGAACGGCTCCACGTCGGTGAGCTGGGAGCCGATGTGCATCTGCAGGCCGCGCAGGCGCAGGTTGGGGAGCTTGGCCGCACGGGCGTAGACGGCCTCGATCGACTCGAACTGGATGCCGAACTTGTTCTCGTAGGTGCCGGTGGTGATCTTGGCGTGGGTGTGGGCGTCGACGTTGGGATTCACCCGGACGGCCACGGGGGCGATCTTCTTGAGCCTCACCGCCACCTTGCTGATGCGCGCCAACTCGGCCTCGGACTCGACGTTGAAGCTGTAGATGCCCTGCTTCAGGGCGAAGGCGATCTCCTCCTCGGTCTTGCCGACACCGGCGAAGACGCACTTGCCGGGGTCGCCGCCGGCGGCGATGACCCGCTGGATCTCGCCGGCGCTCACGGTGTCGAACCCGCCACCGAGGTCCGCGAAGGTGCGGATCACGGCGAGGTTGGAGTTGGACTTCATGGCGAAGCAGATCAGGTGATCCAGCGGCGCCAGGGCGGAATCGAGCTTGGAGTAGTGGTCGGCGAGGGTGGCCTGCGAATAGACGTAGAGCGGGGTGCCGTGTTTCCGGACGAGGTCCGACAGGGCGACGTCCTCGCAGAAGAGTTCCCGACCGACATAGCGAAACGAATGCATCGCCGCGGTTTGTGCCACAGGAAACCCCCGGAGATCAACCGTGGCGCCCGGGATCGGCGGGCTCCAGGAATGCGAAAAGGCGGCGGGAAACCCGCCGCCCATGTCGTCACCGGACTCGGGGTCCGGCTTCGGAATCCGTGGAAGGCCCTCAGGCTCCCATGCCGTCCTCGAAGCTTCCGGCCGCCTGCGGGAAGCAGAGGTTCTTGGCGGTGTAGGCGATGCCGTCGGCCGAGCAGTAGTCGAGGGCCTTGTGGGCGCTCTCGGCCTCGACCACGAGCGGCGCCGACGCGCACTTGTGGAGCTTGCAGTAACGGTCCTGATAGCCCACGGCCAGGAGCAGCTCGACGTAGCGCTGCATGTTGAGGTCGCCGCTGCCGAGGTCGGTGAACTGCATGGCCCGACGGGTCCAGTTCGGCTCCATGGTCCGCAGCGGGAATCCCGGGCGGATGACGAAGTTCTTCACGTGGGCCGCGTAGATGTACTTGCCGACCTTCAGGAAGCGGCTCTCCCACGACTCGCCCTCCCAGCAATGCGAGGGATCGGCGTTGACCGCCAGACAGGGGTCGTTGTCGCAGATGTCGACGAGCATGAGGAAGTCGTCGGCCGTCATGGCGGCGGTGCCGGGATGGATCTCGTGGCAAAGCTTCAGGCCCAGGCTGTTGGCGTGCTTGCGGAGCTTGGCCGTCTTCTTCACGAAGCGCTCCTGGCCCTCCTTGACGAGGTCGAAGCCCGAGCCGCTCCAGAAGCCCCAGGGATAGCCGCTGGCCAGTTCCCAGCCGAAGGCCACGCCCCAGAACATCGGCACCGACTTCACGCCGAGGTCGGCCGCGAGGTCCATCAGCTTGAGGAGGTACTTCTCGTGCCACGCCTCGATCTTGTCGGGCGAGAGCTTGGCGACGTCGGGCGCGATGAAGGGGTTGCCGGACTTGGTGCCGGTCCAGGCGCTGGTGTGCACCCAGAACGGGCAGTGCGCGGAGATGCCGTCCAGGCGCATGCCCCGATCGCCGAAGGCGGCGGCGATGTCCTTGGCCTTGCGGAACCCGCCCTTGCCGTCTCCCAGCATGTAGTTGCTCGGCTGGGCACCGGCCGCACCGGCGGCCTTGGCGTAGTCGAGGAACTGCTCGAGGGACTTCGCGCCGTGCTGGGCGCCTTCGATCGAAGCGTGGTAGGCGTTGGGCATAACAATGGTGTCGATGAGTTTACCGGTCGATGGACGGCCGTGGAACTAACCGCTGGAACGGGCGCAGGCAAATCGAATCCTCCGGTTTCCGATTTTTTTGAACCCCCCGGGCGTCAGCGTGGGAGTTCGAGGCAGAGCAGGTGGGACCGGTCCCGCAGGAAGAACCGTCCGCGGGCGACCGCCGGGACCGCACGCGCTCCGGAACCGGAGGCCTGGAATCGACCGATCTCCCGGGCCTTCTCGGGTCGGGCCTCGAGCAGGCGCACCTCGCCACTCTCCAGCAGCAGCAGCAACGAACGGCCTGCCGCCAGCACGGAGCCGGAGCCGGTGCGCTCCAGCGACCAGCGGACCTTGCCGGTCGCCGCCTCGATGCACCGGAAATCCGGACCCGACTCTTGGCGACCGTGGAAACCGTAGAGGCATCCGTCCACCAGGACCGGCGTCGCGAAGTGGGCGGAGAGGGCCTCATCCCCCGACCAGGCCGGTTTCAGGGTCTTGCCATCGGGTTTGAGCAGCACACCACCGGTGGCATAGCTGGCGGTCAGAAAGACCCCGTCGCCCACCACCACCGGCGATGCGGCATTCACGCTGGCGTGGATGCGGGCCCGCCAGGGGAACCGGTCGAGCTCCAGGCCGCTGGCCGCATCGAGCACTCCCAACCCCGCCCGGTGGAAGCACAGGACCTCCTGCCGGCCCTCGCGGTTCCTGGGCACGGGCGAGCCATAGCCGGCCTCATCGCTCCCGGTCTTCCAGAGCACCTTCCCGTCGGCGACCGCGAAGGCGACGACACAGGCCTCGGGTCCGCCCACCTGCACGATCAGACGGTCGCCGAGCAGGAGCGGCGAGCTGCCGAAGCCGAAGAAACCCGGTTCGGCCCCGAACCGGTCGGCACAATCGACCTGCCACAGCAGGCGGCCGTCGGTGGCCGAGACCGCACGCAGCATCCCCGAGGCCCCCAGGGCGAAGACCCTCCGGGCATCGGCCGCCGGGGTCGCCGCGGGACCGTCACCGCCACCGAACTGGGCCGAATAGGAGGTGGGCAGGGAATGCTTCCACCGGACGATTCCGTCGGCGGTGTCGAAGGCCGACAGGATCTCCTCTCCTCCGATCCGGTGGCATTGGTAGACGCGGTTGGAGACGACCACCGGCCCGCTGAACCCCTCGCCCAACGGGGACTTCCACCGCAAGGGCCAGCCCTCCTTGGGGATGCGATCCACCGGAATGCCCCGGACCTGTCCATCCCGGGTCGGGCCGAGGAACTGCGGCCAGTCGGCCTGTGCGAATCCGCTGGAGGCGATGCCCCAGACGAGGGCGAGGGCCACGGGGAGGGCGCTCGGACGGAAAGGACGGGAATTCATGGGCACGGAAGGGACGCCTGCGGATCCAACCCCCGGGTGCGACCGGTGTCGATGCGGTTCGTGGGGAACGGGTCCACACCGCCGGAACATCCGCCTCGGCATCCCTCCATGATCGACCAGGATCCGGGGCGCACGACCCGCCGCACCGCTACTTCTTGTCGGCGCCGGTGACGTCGATGGCCATGGAGATCTTGTTGCCCCCCGCCGCCTTGATGGCGTCGAGCACGCGCAGGACGTTGCCATGGGAGGTCTGCATGTCGGGCTTGAGATAGAAGGGGTAGTTCGTGTTGGAGGCCACCTTGGACTCCACCCGGCCGGCGAGCTCGGAGAAGGGCAGCAGCTTGCCCGCGACCTTCAGGTCGCCCTCACGGTCGATGACGATCTCCATCATGTCGGGCTTCTCCGAGGATTTCGGGGCCACCGCCGACGGGAGATCCATCTGGAGCGTCCGCAACCGGTTCATGGTGAGCGTCACCATCATGAAGGCCGCCAGCAGGAAGAACATCACGTCGATGAGCGGGATGATCTCGACGCGGGCCTTCTTGACGGAGGTGGGGGATCCCAGGTGCATGGTTCGAAATGGATCTCGGTCCGGGTCTAGTTGGTCTTGCGTTCGGCTTCCTTGGTCACGAAGGACACCCGGGTGAAACGGGCCGATCGCACCTGCTGGAGCACCCCGCCGACCGCCCGGTAGGGGGCCGATTTGTCACCGGTGATGAAGACGGGGGTCTTCGGGTTCTGCTTGTACCGCACGTTGAGCTCCTGGATGAGTCCCGCGGTGTCGACCACGTTGGTGCCGATGGCCACCGTGCCATCCTTCTCGACCCCGATGTTCAGGACATCGGGCTTGAAGTCGTCGGCGGCCTTCCGGGCATCGATGAGTTCCATGGGCCTTGTCTTCGACTGTTGCAGGCTCAGGGAGACCATCATGAAGGCCGCGAGCAGGAAGAACATCACGTCGATCAGAGGCACGATCTCGATGCGCGCCTTCTTGATGGGGATCGGCGAGGAGAACTTCCCCCGCTTCCCGCCGCTCGATGCGGCACTTCGGCCGCCGCCTCCTCCAGCCATAGGTCAGGCGTTCTTGGCTGAGATTTCACGGCGGAAGGCGACCGTGTCGAAGCCCTCCTGCTTGGCCTTGGCGACCATCACCTCGACGTTGGTGGCGGCGGTCTCCAGGTCGAACTTCAGCTTCTCGAGGAACTCGTTGTAGATGTTCAGGAAGAAGACCCCGAGGATGGCCAGGCCGAGACCCGCCGCGGTGGCGATCAGAGCCTCGCCGATGCCGCCCTGGATCTCGGTCATCGCACCGGCGATGCTCGATTCGCCCATCTTCTGGAAGGAACCCATGATGCCGGTCACCGTGCCGAGCAGACCCAGCAGCGGCGCCAGGGTGATGCAGGTGTCGATCAGCACCATGAAGCGCCCCGCGCGCTTGATCTCCTGGCCCGCGGCCACCTGCAGCGCCCCCTGCAGCGAACCATGCACATGGGTCAGGCCGTGGAAGATCATGCGCAGGATCGGGTCGCGCGATTCACGGGTCTGGCCCACCGCGCCCTTGAAGTCGCTGCTCTCCATCGCCCCGAGGGTGTTCTCGAGCTGGGCGGTGTCGCGGCGACGGCCCAGGAGGATCCAGAAGATCCCGCGCTCGGCGATGACCGCGAACTGGATGATGGCGACGAGGGCGATCGGGTACATGATCGGTCCGCCCTTGGTGAAGTATTCGGCGAGGGTGTTGGCGAGCATTGTGGCGTCGGTCGGGTGGGTGGGTGTGGTTGGGACCCGCGATGAGGGGGTCGGTTCCTGTCGATTCGGGACTCTCAGCGCAAGCGGTACTCGAACGGGATGATCCAATCGCCGGCATCCTCGGGGCGGAAGCGCCAGAGGCGGCGGACGTGCTGGCGGAAGGAAGTGTCGAGGGTGGAGCTCCCGGATGTGGCCAGGAGCTTCATCTCGGTGATCCCCCCGGTGGCGTCGATCGTCACGAGGAACTCGCCAGCACCCGTCTCCCGACGGACCAGAGCCTCGCGGGGATACGGCGGCTCGGGGGTGAACCGTCCCTCACCGGAACCTCCGCCACCCCTTTCGAAACGTCGGGGTCCGGCCGGGGCGGCCGGTGCACTGCGACGCGTCTGCTTTGGCGGGGGGGCCGCGAAGTTGGGATCCTTGGAGATGATCACCGGGCCCTTGACCTCGACGGGGAACACCACCTTGGCATCGGGCGGCGCCACGATGACCGGCGGTGCGGTGACCGGTTCCAAGGGCGTGGGTTCGTCGGGAGCCGGTTCCTCCTCGGTGACCGACTGCTGCGGCTGTGGCTCGGGCTTGAATTCGCGGATCTCGGTCTGGACCGCCGTATCTATGGTGAACTTCTGCAGCACCAGTCCCGGCGGATGGGCGATGCCCAGGATGCCCCCGGCGAGGAACAGCAGGCAGATCGTGTTCATCCAGATCAACCATCGTCCGGTGTCCTCGGCCGCCTGGGGCAGGCAGGACCGGTAGAGTTCGGACCGCAAGGTGTAACGCGGACCCGATTCGGAATATTCGGCGGAGGCGATCATGATCTAGGGCTGCCCCAGGGATTCGATGGGGGACGGTTCATGGAGGTCGCCCGGACGGGGCGAGCGGAGGACCGGAACGGGCATTCGTCCGGATGACGGACCGGGAGGGTCGCCATGACCGGGATTCGAGGATCCGGAAGGAACCATGACCGCAAAAGGTCCCAAGGCCCGGAGGCCGAGGTCCCATTTCGGGACAGCGTTCCGGTCCCAACGAGCACACCCTGCAAAAAATCAGCCAAAACTCTCATCGACTTTTCCCGAATCACCGGAAGCGAACTTCATGCCACTTCAGCGCGCAGGTCCAAGGCGGCATCATGAACCGATTTCACCATTCGGCAATGGTCAGATTCATGGAGTCACGCATTCCGGTGGCTTCTGGCGGTCCCCGGACGGTCCGAGGCCCCATCGGTCACGGGCGATCGTCATCCTGGGGCGGCCGGACCCGACGGCATCGGGCGAGTCAATCGCGGGTGACCAGAACCACCTGGGTCCCGGCGATCAGGTCGTGGAGGGCCCGGCGCTGGGGGGTGAGGATCAGCAGGTAGCCCAACCCGAAGGTCAGAACACTCAGGATGCCGGCCAGACCCCTCCGGAGAGCGCCGAGATAGCCGAGCGGCCCGCCATCGAGGGTGACCACGGTCAAGCCCATCAACCGCTTGCCGGGGGTGGCCCCCCAGCACCCGTGGAAGACCACCAGATAGGCCAGGGTCACCCCCGTGTAGATGCCGGCGAAGATCAGCTGGAACCGGATCAGGACACCCAGATCCGGGGGCGAGCCGCCCGCGGGCTCCAATTGGGCCTGAACCTGTCGCAGGAGGTCCTGCAGAGGATCCTGCCAGGGAAGAAGCACAAGTTTGACCAGGAACAGGATGACCATGGCGTCGGCCAGGCAGGCCAGAAGGCGGGGCACGAACCCGGCGACGGCGAGGACCGGGAGCGACGGCGGAGGGGGAGGCACCGCGGGCCGGGGCAGGTCCCACACCAGTTCATGACGACCGGCGGCCTCGACCCAACGTTCGTCGACGTCGTTCCAAACCAGAGTCGCCGGACCGAGGCGGCCCTCCTGGGCCCATTGGCGCAGTTCCTCCAGCGAACCGGAGTACTCCCGGCCATCCGAGCCGATGATCGTGTAGGGAGAGGACATGAAGGACCCCGTTCCCATAGGCCCGGAATGCGAATTGGGCAACCGACTTCCTCACCCGGGGTGTCCGGGAGGCTCCGGGGAGGACGCGGCTTTCACGCGATGCACGGGGGGAACGGGTGATCGGTTCCCAGGCCCGATCCGGCCCGATCCAGCCGTGCGGGTATCCTTGCCACACCGGTGGCTGGAGGGAGGGCGTGTCAGGCAAGCGATCCCGGGCCGGGGTCGCCGGGGACCGCGTTTTTGAGGCGTTGCCCATTGAAACCTCGGGCCATTCCGGGTGTCCTTGCATGAAGAGTCGACTCCGCCGCCCATGAATCCCTCCGACCCCTCCGCCGTTTCCGTCGCCGCGATCGAACAGCTGACCGCCCGGCGCCAGGCGCTCGTCGACCAGATCGGCAAGGCCGTGATCGGACAGCGGGAGATCATCGACAACACCCTGCTGACGCTCTTCGCCGGGGGGCATGCGTTGATCACCGGTGTGCCGGGGCTGGCCAAGACGCTCCTGATCCGTTCCCTCAGCCAGGCGGTGGACCTCCGGTTCAACCGCATCCAGTTCACCCCGGACCTGATGCCCAGCGACATCACCGGCACCGACGTCCTGGAGGAGGATCCCGAATCGGGCCGTCGACGGCAGGTGTTCCTGCCGGGGCCGGTCTTCTCCAACCTGATCCTCGCCGACGAGATCAACCGGACCCCGCCCAAGACCCAGGCCGCCATGCTGGAGACCATGCAGGAGCGCCAGGTCACCGTCGGTGGAAAGACCTACCCGCTGCCCCGACCATTCCACGTCTTCGCGACCCAGAACCCGATCGAGCAGGAGGGCACCTACACGCTGCCCGAGGCCCAGGCCGACCGGTTCATGTTCTGCCTCAACACGACCTACCCCTCCCCCTCCGAGGAGGAACGGGTCGTCCGCGAGACGACCGGAACCTCGCAGGCGGAGATCACCCCCGTGATCACGGGGCCCGAGCTGATCGAGGCGCAGCGACTGGTCCGCAGCGTGCCCGTCAGCGACGAGGTGATCGCCTACGCGGTGCGGCTGGTCTCCCGCACCCGGCCCGAGACACCCGAGGCCCCCGCCTACATCCGCGAGTTCGTGCGATGGGGAGCCAGTCCGCGCGCCTCCCAGTTCCTGGTCCTGGGGGCCAAGGCCCGCGCGGCGACCACGGGCAGGCTCTGCGCCGACGAGGAGGGCGTCCGCCATGTCGCCCGTCAGGTGCTGCGCCACCGGATCATGCCCAATTTCAACGCCCGTGCGCAGAAGGTCGGCGTGGAGACCCTGATCGACCGGCTGCTCCAGGAGGTGCCGTTCCGCTGACCCCGTTCCCGAAGCCCGAACCCATGGCCCCTACCCTTCCCATCGACCCGCGCCTGCTGGCCTCCGTGGAGGACCTGCCGCTCTTGGCGCGGACCGTGGTGGAGGGCTTCCTCGACGGCCTCCACCGCAGCCCGTTCCTGGGCTACTCCACGGAGTTCGCCAGCTACCGCCAGTACGTCCAGGGCGACAACCTGCGGCACTTGGACTGGAAGGTGTGGGCCCGCAGCGACGCGCTGTACGTCAAGCAGTTCGAGGACGACACCAACTATCGGGCCCAGATCTATCTCGACACCTCGGCCTCGATGGATTTCGGGAGCGGGGCCGCCCACAAGTTCACCTACGCCCGGCTGCTCGCGGCGGCGCTCGCCCACCTGATGATCCTCCAGCGGGACGCGCCCGGGCTGGTGCTCTTCGGGCCGGACAGCCGCCAGGCGCTGCCCTGCGCCTGCTCCCGCAATCAGGCCATGGAGCTCTTCGCGGCGCTGGCCGGGGCGAAGGCCGGCGGGGCCACGCGGATCGGCCAGGACCTCTTCGGCATCGTCCAGGCCGTGGTTCGACGGGGTCTCTCGGTGGTGATCTCGGATTTCTTCACGCCGGACGATTCCGGATTCGAACTCCTCCGCCAACTGCACGCCCACCGTCAGGAGACCCTCGTCTTCCAGATCCTGAGTCCGGAGGAACTGGAGTTGCCCGAGACCGGGGAATGGATCCTGGAGGACAGCGAGAGTGGCGAGGAGAGGGTCGTCCACCTGGACGAGGCGCGCGTCGGATACCGGGAGCGGCTCGAGGCCTTCTGCCATCGGTTGAAGACCGAGTGCGAGGGCTACGAGTTCGACTACGTTCGGCTATCGACCGGCGATCCTCTCGATCGGGCGCTGATGGCCTACCTCGAACGGAGGAGCCACCTGTGAGGCTCGCCCGACATCGGAAGCACCGCCACTGACCCACGGCATGCCCTTCCTCTTCACCCATGCCTTCCTGCTGTCGGCCCTCGCGGGCCTGGGGATCCCCGTGCTCCTGCACCTGCTGCTGAAGCAGCGCAATCCGAGGATGCGCGTCAGCACGCTGCGCTTCTTCGAGGTCCGGGACACCCGGAGCTCCTCGAGGCGGAAGTTGAGGAACCTGCTGCTGTTGCTGCTCCGGTTGCTGGTCTTCGCCCTGATCGTCCTGGCCTTCGCGCGTCCCTACCTGCCGGAGAGCCTCGGCGGGGTGGCCCGTCCGCGACGACGGGACGTGGTCCTGATCCTCGACCGGTCCCTCAGCCTCCGGGCGGTCGATTCCGGAACGCCCCGCTGGACGGCGCTGCTCGCGGAGGCCCGCCGGATCCTCGAGGGATTGGCCGAAGGCGACCGGGCGGCCCTCGTCGGCATCGGCGAGCGGGCCGAGGTGCTGTCCGGTTTCGCGCCCCCGGCGCTGATCCGGGAACGTCTCACGGGCCTGGAGCCCGGCCACGCACGCGGCGACCTGGGCGAGGCCCTGCGCGAGGCCCAGGGACTGGTGGCCGCGCTCGAGTCGCCGGGCACGGCCTCGATCGAGATCCTCGGCGACCTCCAGCGGACCGGAGCCGAGGGCCTCGGTGCCGTCGCCCTGCCCCGGTGGCTGCCGGTCCGTTTCCACCGCTTCGGCACGGCGGTGGCCCCCAACGTGGCGGTGGCCGACCTGCGGGTTTCGGACGAGGCCCAGGGACCCCTGTCGATCACGCTGGCCAACCACGGAGACCAGCCCGTCCGCAACCAGACGGTCGAATGCCTGCTCGACGGCCGACCGGCGACCGGACTGAGCTTCTCCTGCGGGGCCGGGGTCTCGGAATCGCTCGAGTGGCGGCTTCCACGGCTCACCGCGGGATGGCATGAGGCCGAGGTTCGCCTGAAGGCATCCGACGCTTTGGCCGCCGATGATGTGCGCCGACTGGCGTTCCGGGTCCCGGAACCGATCCGGGTGGTCGCGGTGGAGAACCGCAGCGAGGTGCGCTCCTTCGAGGAGCAGACCTTCTTCCTCGCCGCGGCCCTCGATCCGTTCCTGGGCGGCACGAATGCCGGGCAGTCGGGCTTCCTGCTGGAAATCGTCCGGCCGGAGGCGGTGGCGGAGACCGTGACCGGTTCTCCCGGGCATCCGGCACCGGAGGTCGTCGTGCTGCCGGCGATGCGGTCCCTCGCGGGGGGAGCCGTCGCCGCGCTCCAAGGCTGGGTCGAACGGGGCGGTGGGCTGTTCCTCTTCGCAGGTGAATCCCTGGAGCCGTCCCGCTTCAACGCCGCATTCGCCGGCCTGTCGCCGGCCCGTGCGGGCGCACCGGAGTCGTCGGAGGCCGAGGTGCCCTGGCGCATCGGGTCCTTCGATCGATCCCACCCCGTCTTCCGACCCTTCGCCCCGGCCCGGTCGGGCGGACCGGCCGTGGCCGAATTCACCCGGCGTCACCCGCTCGAATCCGCCCCCGGGGCCGTCGTGCTGGCCCGATTCGACGACGGACAGCCCTTCCTGTTGGCCCGTTCGGTGGGCCGGGGTGCGGTCCTCCTGGCAGACACCACCGCCGACACCGCCTGGACCGACTGGCCCAAGCACAAGAGCTTCGTGCCATGGGTGGTCGCCGCGGTCTCCTGGCTGACCGATCGGGGCGAGGAGCGTCGGGTACGGGCTCCGGAGCCACTGGTCACGGGCTCCGAGGCCAGAATCGTCCTCGGCGTCGACCGGGCGGGCGGCACGGCATCCCCCGATGCGTCGGCCGCGGCGCAGGGCACGAGTCGGCCTGGATTCCGCCTGGAGATGCGGCCCGCGCCAAAGGGTCCACCACCGGAACTGGGGCTCGGACCCGAGGGCACCGGATCGTTCCGGGTCGGCACCCCCGCTTTCTACTCGGTGATCGACGGGGACGGCCGCGAACGATGGCGTCTGGCTGCGAACCCGCCGCCGATCGAATCGGACCTGGCCGCACTCGAGGCCACCGATGCCGAGCGACGCCTGGCCCGCCGGACCGACGCCGATTCGGACCTGCCGCCCGGATGGTTCGGCAACGAACCCGGACGCCGCGAATGGTGGCGGATCCTGCTGACCGCCGCCCTGGCGCTGCTCCTGGTCGAGACCGTCGTCGCCAACCGCTCCACCCCATGAACCCTCCCCCCGATCCCGCCCGCCACCCCCTGGCCCGGACCGCCGCCCGCAAGGATGCGGCGCGCCTGACCGGAATGGCCGCTGCCACCGCGGCAGGCCTGGCCTCCGGGGGCCTGGCGGTGATGCTCCTCGACTACGGGCTGCTCCTGCCCCCGGCCGTCCGCGTGGCCGCGTGGTGCGCGCTGCTGATCGGCGTGTTCACCGGGATCCGACGCTGGGTTCGACGGCGCCGCGAGGCGACCCCACTCAAGGAGGCGGCCCTCGACATCGAATCGGCCCAACCCGGCCTGGGCCGCGAGGTCTCGACCGCGGCCGAGTATCTTTCGGGCCACCGGACCCCGGCGGATGCGCTGGAATCGGAACTGGCCTCGGCCCTCGGCCGACGCGCGGAAGGAGTCACCTCCGGCGACGGGATCCCCTACCAACGTCGTCTGGGACTGCCCGGCCTCCTCTTCGGTGCCGGCGTCCTGACGGCGCTGCTGGGTTTCCTGGTCGTGGCCCCGCAATCCGGCACCGCCGTGCTGCGCACCCTCGCCCCCTGGTCGGGCGCCAGGTTCACCGGCCTCTCCGTCGAGCCACCGGGCGGGGAATTCCCGGTGGGCAGCCTCGTGACGATCACGAACCGTCTGTCGGGCCGGATCCCCCGGTCGGTGCGGTTCGAATGGCGTCCCGAGGACTCATCCTCCTGGCAGGCGCTGACGGTGCCGGTCCTGTCGAACGCGGTCGCGCTCCAGGCCATCACCGTGGCCACCTCCGGCACGTTCCGGGTCCGTGCCGGCGACTCGGTCTCGCCGGAGCATCCCCTGGTGGCCTACCTGCCTCCGGAAGTGGCCCGGCTGTCGCTGCGCCTGATTCCGCCGGCCTACTCCGGCCTGCCCGAACTGCTTCAATCCTCGCCGTCCATCACCGCCCTGCGCGGAACGCGGGTGTTGGTCGAGCTGAGCGGGACCGTGCCCCTGGGCCGGGCCGAATTGTCCCTGACCAACGGCACGGTCGTGGGCCTGACGAGCGCCGGTTCCAACCTCTGGCAGGGCGAGCTGACCGTCTCTTCCGATTCCGAGTATTCCATCGTCATCGCCGACACCCGAGGTCGCCCCTCCGCCGCCAACGGCGTCCGTCATCCGATCCGGGCCCTCCCGGACCTGCCTCCCAAGGTGGAGATCACCGAGCCCGGCGAGGACATCCGCGCCGATCCCGACGACATCGTCCCGCTCAAGGTCGCCGCCTCCGACGATTTCGGACTCGAGTCGGTCACCGTCGTCTACCATGCGCTGGGCGGACCCGAGCAGCGGCTCGAGGTGCGCGACCGGCACCTGAAGGATGGACAGACCCTGGGTGCGGTGGTCCTCCGGCTGGAGGGATTGCGGCTCAAACCCTACGATGTCGTCTCCTATCACGCGGAGGCGCGGGACAACAACACCCTCGACGGACCGGGCATCGGTCGCTCGCCGACCTATTTCATCGAGCTGACCGACCGCTCCGGGCCGCCGCCCTCCAAGCGCAAGGGCCAGCCGCAGCAGCGGTTGAATCTCATCGCCCTCCAGAAGGGGATCCTCGCGGAGACCACCGACACCCGGACCAACGCCCCGTCGAAGACCTTCGAGGACCTGGCCCGGCGTCAGCGCGAGGCCCGGGAATTCACCGCCCGCTATCAGGAACGGCTCGAGTCGATGAATGCGCCCAAGGCCGCCCAGTACGCGTTGGACGAGGCCCTGGAGGGCATGGACGACGCCGCGCGCGCCCTCGATCGGCAGGCCCCGAGGGCCGCTCTCCCGCCCGAGGAGAAGGCCCTGGCCGCTCTGTACCGTGCCATCCGGGCCATGCCCCAGCTCAAGGACTTGCCGACCGATCCGGACCTCTCCCTGAAGCCCCCGGAGGAGACTCCGCCGGAGCCTCAACCGCCACAGATCGTCCTCGAAGCCATCGAGAAGAAACCCCGGAAACCTGAAGACACCGCCGATCTGGAACAGGCCTTGGCGGAGGCGTTGGCCCTGGCCAAGGCCCAGTCCGAATTGGCCCAACAGATGGAGGCCGGCGACTCTCCGGACGAAAAGAAGACGCCGCCCGGGTCGGAACCCGGAAAGGGCGAAGACCAGAAACCCGGACCAAAGCCGGGAGAGAAACCCGACGGGAAGGGCTCCGGCGCGCCCGGGGACGCCCCCGCGCCTCCGGGCCCGGATGGGAAACCCGGAAAGCCCGGAAAACCAGGACCGCCGTCGTCGGCGCCGGGGCAGGGATCCCAACCCGGCGGCGCCCCGGGCCGCCCCGGCGACCGGGCCCTGACGGAACGTCAGCGATCGATCCAGGACCGCGCACGGCGACTGGCCGAGAAGCTCGCCCGCAGGAACCGGCCGGAGGACCGCGAGGCCCAGGCCGCCGGCAAGCGTCTCGAGGCGGCGGCGCGGCAGATGTCCCAGGCCGCCGAAGCCCTGGGTGACGGGCGGACCGAGGCCGCGGGCACCAGCGGCAGCCTGGCGGCGGCCGGAACCCAATCGGCGGCCGACCTGTTGGAGCGGGCCCTGAGGCCCGGCACGGAGCGCACGGACGTCTCGGCCGAGGAGGCACCGGCCCGGTTCGAGGCCCAGATCAGCGAATACTTCCGCCGCCTGACCCGGGCCCAATGAGTCCCGCCCCGTCGCCATGATGCAGTTCACCCATTCCCTGGAACCCCGCTGGTGGATCGCGGTCGGCATCGCCGCCGTCGTGTTCCTGGCCTTGAGTTACGGCCTGGCCCGGGGGCGGACCCGTCCGTGGGTACGGACCCTCTGCGGCTTCCTGCGATTGACGGCCATCGCTGGCCTCGTGATCTGCCTGCTCGAACCCCAATGGATCGAGAAGACCGTGCATCCCCGAAGGTCCCGGCTGGCGGTGCTGGTCGACACCTCGCGCAGCATGGCCACCACCGACGTCCCCGGCGGACGCCTCGAGGCGGCCCGGACCTGGATCGCCCGCCATGTGATCGCCGCCAAGCCCGACACGGTCGACGTCCTCCCGCTGCGCTTCAGCCAATCGGTGACGGTCGAGACCAACGGCATCCGGAATACGGCCGACGGACCCGCCTCCGGGATCTCCCGTGCGCTCGACTCGCTGCTCGCGCTGCCTCCCGAAGAGGCCCTGACCGGGGTCCTGCTCGTCTCCGACGGCATCGAGACCGAGGGTCAGGATCCGGAGACCGCAGCCCGCCGCCTCCGACGCCATGGACTGCGCGTGCACACCCTGCTCAGCGGGACGACCAACGAGGTGCGCGATGTCCGCATCACCGGACTCGAGGTTCGCCGGGCGGTGGCCGAGAAGGCTCCGACGCGGGTCTCGGTCGATCTGCGTTCCCCCGGGTTCGCCGGCAGGACCGTCACGGTGCAGATCCGCAAGGACGGTCAGATCCTCGCGGCGAAGGCCCTCGACCTGAACGGGGACTCGCAGCATCTCGACCTGGAGTTCACGCCGCGCCAGCGCGGATTCCAGGTGTACGAGGTCGGCGTCTCCACCAGCCCCGGAGAGTGGCTCGCCTCCAACAACCAGCGCCCCTTCGGCCTCGAGGTGGTGGATCCCACGCTGCGGGTGCTCTACATGGAGGGCACTCCGCAGAACAACCAGAGTCCGCAGCCGGAATGGAAATACCTGAAGGACGCGCTCCAGAGCGATCCGGGCATCCGCGTGACCACGCTCTACCGTCAGTTCGGGAACAACGGCCAGTACCTCAACACGGTCGATGCCGACCCGGAGACCGGCGAGCGCATCTACCCGGTGGAGCATCCCACGCACGGGTTTCCGAAGACCCTGGCCGGCCTGCTCGACCACGACGTGGTGATCCACAGCGACATCCGGCGGGATTCCTTCAGCCCCCTGCAGCTCACCAACATGGCCCGGCTGGTCGAGGAGTTCGGCGGCGGGTTCCTGATGATCGGCGGCAACTCCGCGTTCGGACGGGGCGGGTACCACCAGACCCTCCTCGACCGCATCATCCCCGTGGCCATGGAGGGGGCCTTCGACTCGTCCAAGGAGGACTTCCAGCCCAAGGTCCCGCGGTCGGCCTGGACGCATCCGATCGTGGCCATCGGGGCCGACGCCGAGGAGACCCGGCGGATCTGGACGGAGAAATTCCCCACCCTGCACGGCATCAACCGCATGGAGCGGGCCAAGCCCGGGGCCCGGGTGCTGGCCTACGCCGACAACGCGCCGCAGGGTTTCGACGGCGACGTGCTGCTGGCGGTCCAGGAGGTCGGACGCGGACGCACCATGGCCTTCACCTCCGACACCACCCGCTCGTGGGGCGCGGACTTCGAGACCCTCTGGGGCGAGGCCCGCAACCCGAAATGGCCGGTCACCGAGGACAATTGCGATTCGCGCTACTACCGCCGCTTCTGGGTCAACGCCATCCGCTGGCTGGCGGCCGGGCGCAGCAACCGCACCAATCCCCCGGTCCTCCTCGACCTGTCGGCCTCGTACGTCACGCCGGGCGGCTCGGCGACGGCCTCGGTCCGGGTGAGGGACCCGGAGCAACGCGAGATCTCCGATGCCGAGGTGACGCTCTTCGCCGGATCGGGCACCTCGAGCAACGCCATCGGCGTGGCCCGGTTCGATCCGGCCCACCGGGCCTACGTGGCCCCCGTCACCCTGCGACTTCCGGGAACCTTCGTGATCAGCGCGGTGGCGCAGCGGGGCGGTGAACCCTTGGGCGTCGACCGACAACTGCTGGTGGCCGAGACCGTGGATCCGGAACTGGCCGACCTTCAGGCTCGGCCTGCCGTGATGGACGCGGTGGCCCGGGCCGCGGAGGGCGTGGCCCACCGGATCTCGGACACGCACCCGCAGAGCCTGGAGACGCTGTGGAAGGACCTGCCGCCACCGTGGATCGAATTCCATCGGAAGCCCCTCTGGGATCGCCCGCTCTTCCTCGGTCTCCTGCTCGGTCTGCTGGTCCTGGAATGGTCGCTGCGGCGTTGGAAAGGATTGGCCTGATCGACGATGCG
>JBEGWF010000082.1:0-42774 GCA_041177965.1 Verrucomicrobiota bacterium
CGCGGGGCCACCGAGGCCGAGGACCTGGCGCTGGAAAAGGAACTGCTGGCCGACCCGAAGGAACGGGCCGAGCACGTCATGCTCGTGGACCTCGCCCGCAATGACATCGGCCGCGTCTGCGACTACGGCTCAGTGGCGGTCCGCGACCTGATGGTCATCGAGCGCTACAGCCACGTGATGCACATCGTCTCGCAGGTGAACGGTCGGTTGTCGCCCGACCGCAGCGCCTTCGACCTGATGCGCACGACCTTCCCGGCCGGCACCCTGAGCGGCGCGCCGAAGATCCGGGCCATGCAGATCATCTCCGAACTCGAGGGGACCACCCGCGGGCCCTACGGCGGCTGCGTGGGGTACTTCGGGTTCAACGGCAACGCCGACCACTGCATCACCATCCGCACCGCGCTGGTGAAGGATGGCGTCGCCCACGTGCAGGCCGGCGGTGGCTGGGTCAACGACTCCGACCCGGAGGCCGAGTTCGAGGAGACGGTCAACAAGTCGAAGGCCATGCGGAAGGCCGTCTCGCTGGCGGAGCGGTTTCCCCGCTGATCGCCTTGTGGGACGTCCGGGTCCTTCGTGGGGCCCGCTACCTGAGGGCGGCGATCATCTGCACCTCGGTCGCCGAGTTGGCCGGAAGTCCGGCCACCCCGACGGCGGCGCGCACGTGGCGTCCATCGTCGCCGAGCAGCGCCACCAGCAGGTCGCTCGCTCCGTTGATGACCTTGGGGCTGTCCGGGAATCCGGGCGGGCAGTTGACGTAGCCGGCGACCGAGATCACGTGGTCGATGCGGTCGAGGTCGCCGAGGGCCAGCTTGGCGCAGGCCAGCAGGTTGAGGGCGCAGAGGCGGGCCGCTTCATAGCCTTCTTCGAGGGTCAGATGCTCGCCCACCTTGCCCGCGTACTGGATCTTCCCCTCCCGACTGGCGATCGCCCCGGGCAGGTACAGGGTCTTGCCTTCGATGCGGAAGGGCAGGTAGTTGCCACCGGGCGGGGGCGGTGCGGGCAGGGTGAGGCCGAGTTCGGCCAGCTTGGATTCGATGCGGCTCATCGGTGGCGACCATGAACCCTCGCGGTCTCCGCGGCGAGTCCCGGGTTCATCGCGGGCGGGTGTCCGGGCGGAGGATTGACGAGCGGCCCGTTCAGTGGCTCCGTTGGGTCGCAACCGTTTTCAATCCAAAGACCATGCCCAATCCCTGGACCGGCAAAGGAAATCCGTACACCCGCAAGGAAGTCCGCGAGCGCCTGATGGACACCATCAAGAAGGGCGACGCGGTGATCGCCGCCGGCGCCGGCACCGGCATCAGCGCGAAGTTCATCGAGAAGGGCGGCGCCGACCTGATCATCATCTACAATTCCGGCCGCTTCCGCATGATGGGCCACGGTTCCACCTGCGGCATGATGGCCTATGGTGACGCCAATGCCATCGCCATGGAGATCGGCGAGTACGAGGTGTTGCCGGTGGTCGAGGAGGTGCCGGTGATCTGCGGCGTGCACGCCACCGACCCGCGTCGCCGCATGTGGCACTGGCTGGGCAAGGTGAAGGAGATGGGCTTCAGCGGCGTGAACAATTTCCCGACCCACACGATCGTCGACGGGCATTTCCGCGGGGTGCTCGAGGAGACCGGGATGAGCGTGAAGAAGGAGTACGAGATGGTCGCGCTGGCCCGGAAGATGGACCTGTTCTCGATCGTCTACGTCGGTTCACCCGAGGAGGCGGTGGAGATGGCCAAGTCGGGGGCCGATGCGATCATCGCCCATGTCGGGACCACCGTCGGCGGCAGCATCGGCGTGCAGAAGGCCGTAGTGAGCTGGGATTTCACGATCCAGCGCACCCAGGAGATCATCGATGCGGCTTCGCGCGTGCGGAAGGACATCTTCTTCCTCTGCCATGGTGGCCCCATCAACACACCGGCCGATGCGGATCGGGTGATGAAGCATACCGATGCCGTGGGCTTCGTGGGGGCCAGTTCGTTGGAGCGCATGGGCGTGGAGGCCTCGCTGACGAACCTGACGAAGGAGTTCAAGCGCCTGAAGGCCCCGGCCGCCAAGAAGTTCGGCAAGAAGAAGTAGGGGCACCTCCGACCGGGGTTGGTCCTCTCCGGCCGGGTTGCTGTGGCCGAGCCGCGCGCGCGATGGGCAGCTCGGGCAGCAGGGGCGTTCGCGCCGCGTGCGGGGGAAGGCCGCGATCCCAAGCCGGCCTCGACCCGATTCCGATTCCGCCCACGCAGGGACCCCGAACCTAGGGTTTTTGGACCGGGGGCTCGCTCGTGGCTGCAGCCCGGATTTCCCTGACCAGGTCTTCCACCTCCCACTCGTTGCTGGGGAGGATGGCGTGGATTTTTCCGGAGGGGCGCACCACCACGGTGCGCAGGTTGTGCTCCATCTTCTCCGGGGGCACGTCGCGGCCGAAGATCAGGCCGAAATGGGCGGTGAGGGGTTCGAGTTGGTCCCAGGCACCGGTGGCCAGGCTCCATCGCTCCGGGTCGTAGGCGTGGCGTTCGGCATAGGCCCTGAGGAGATCCGGGGTGTCGTGCTCGGGATCGAAGGAGATGGACAGGAACTTCACGTTTTCCGGGGCGTCGGGTTGCTCCGAAAGCGCCTTCTGGGCCCGGGCGAAGTGGTCGGTCATCCGCGGGCAGAAATCGGGATACGGGCAGCGCGTGAAGATGAAGGTGAAGGCCAGGACGCGCCCACGGAAGTCGGACAGGCGGAGGGCCCTGCCCAGCTCATTGGTCAGGGTGAAGTCCGGGAGCGGAGCGCCCGCCTCCAGCAACGGCACGGAGGAGGTCAGGCGCACCGGGGGCGGGGTGGCCGCTGCGGAGGGTTCGGACCCGATCACCTGGATGCGGTCGATCCATCCGTCGTTGGTCGTGACCAGCATGCGGAAGGAGATCCGGTCGCCGGGCTTGAGCCCCTGGAGTTCCTTGGGCTCCTTGACATCGAAGGGCATGGTCATGGCCGGCATGAAGCCGGGAACCTCCTCGTGCTTCACCACCACCGACCGTCGCTCGGGTTCGACCCGCCGGACGATGCCCTGGACGGAATATTCCCTGGGGATCTCCGCGTTGGGGGTGCCGATCGTCTTGGCGGTTGGGGATTCCTGGCGGCAGCCGGTCAGACCCAAGGCCAAGGCCAGAGCCAGACCGAGGGCGGGGAACAGGAGTGGAGACCGCGGAAACCGCTTCATGCTGGACGGATCCTAGACCACTCGGGCCTGGTGGCAAAAGCCCCGGTGTCGGTCATGGAGCATCGTTGGCGGCGCTCTCGCGGACACGGTCGAGGATCACGTCCGCCATCAGGGGTTCCGTGCCGACGCCGCGACCGTACCATACCCGCTTTCCGTGCAGCGTGGTGGGATTGACCCAGGTGGGTTCGCCCTTCCGGAAACGGTCCTGGACCTCTTCCTGCGGGGCTCCCAGCAGGACGGGGATGTCCTCGTGGCTGTGCAGTCCGTCGCTGATGAAGAAGGGCACCACGACAAGGTTCGAGGTCCGGCCCAGCGTGTACGCGTCGCCGATCCGTGGATCCTCCTCCATGAAGACCGGGTGCACGTCGTGGAAGGGGCTGTGCTGGCGGAGGAGCAGGACCTGGCGTTCGACGGACCGGCGGGAATGCTCGTTGTTTCCCGTGCCGTGCCCGGCGACGAACAGGGAGGTGTTGTGGGGGGAGGGGGATTCGGGCCCGGTCCCCATCGCCTCGAGGGCCCGGGCGACGATCACGTCCGTCATGCGGGCATGGGTGCCCACCGGGTCGCAGTAGTGCACCCGGCGTCCGTCCCGCCGCTGGATCCTGGGGAACCCCGTCTGTCCTCTCACGGCCAGGCCCAGTTCTCGCGGGATGACCTCCTCGGTGAAATAGCCCTCGCTGATGAAGAGCGGCACCACGAACACCCGGGCCGCGTGGACCCCCCTGAGCACCCCGCAGAATGACGGGTGTTCCTTCCAGAACCCCGTCAGCACCTGCGCGAAGATCCCGCGCCGCCTGAGCTCCGAGGCATGCTGGTGGGTGCTGGCGGCCGAGTCGGCATTCAGCGTCGAGCCGTGTCCGAGCAGCACCAGCGCGGCATCCGAGAAATCGCCCATCACCTGACCAGTGTGCTTGCCGATGGTCGCCGCGCAAGGCGGCACGATCGTGTCGGTGGCGCGGATCTGGGCCCATCCTTCCGTTGACTCGGGTCGGCGGCCCGGCGGAATGTCCGTGTCGGTCCCTCCCGCCATGAACGCACTCCACACCCTCGCTGTCGCCGCCGCCCTCACCCTCGCCTCGGCCGCCGGTACCCAAGCCGCCTCGCCCCACATCGGGGTGGGGGCCAAGCCCGAGAAGGGGGCGCAGGTGCTCTTCGATGGCTCGAAGGAGATGCTCCACTCCAAGTGGACCTACTGGAAGGGGCCCGGTTTCAAGTCGTCGCTGCCGGTCAAGTGGCCGATCGTGGAAGACCCGGTGGATCGCGGCACGGTCATGATGACCGACGACCGGGTGGCCGACGGGGGCAAGTTCGGCACCTCCGATCTGGTGACGATCCAGGAGTTCCGCGACTGCCGCGTGCACGTGGAGTTCCGGGTGGCCAAGCCCACGGGCAACAGCGGCGTGTACCTGCAGAATCGCTACGAGATCCAGGTGCTCGACGGCGACAAGACCCCGCACGGCATGGCTGCGGTGATCAACGAGACTCCGTCGCCCTACCATGCCTACAACGGCACCGGGAAGTGGAACGCCTACGACATCACCTTCCGGGCCGCCCGCTTCAAGGACGGCAAGCTCGTGGAGAAGCCGCTGGTCTCGATGTACTTCAACGGCCAGCTCGTGCACACCAACGTGACCATCCAGCAGGTGTGGGGTGGTCCGAACTCCGGCATCGATGGCGGCAACGACGGGGGCAAGGGCATCACGGACACCCCGGGTGGCCTCAAGCTGCAGAACGAGGGCCACGATGTGCGTTACCGCAACATCTGGATCCGGGAGTTGAACCTGAAGAAGCCCGACACCCGGTTCTGATCCGGATCCCCGGCGGCGCGCCCGGGGGCCCGCGGTTGACGCTTCGAGGGCGCGCCGGTGCAGGCGCTCGTGGGCGGCTTTCCGATCGGCGTTCAGAGGGCGCGCCGGTGCAGGCGCTTGTGGGCGGCTTTCCGGTCGGCGTTCAGAGGGCGCGCCGGTGCAGGCGCTCGTGGGCGGCTTTAATAAAGCCGACGAAGAGCGGGTGCGGGCGGTTCGGCTTGCTCAGGAACTCCGGGTGCGACTGGGTAGCGATGAAGAAGGGGTGCGAGGGGATCTCGATCATCTCCACCAACTGGTTGTCGGGCGTCGCCCCGCCGATGATGAATCCCGCCTTCTCGAAGGCCTCGCGATAGGCGTTGTTGAACTCGTAGCGGTGGCGATGGCGCTCGAGCACCACGTCCTTGCCGTAGAGCCGCCGCGCGAGCGACCCGGGCTTCAGAGCGCATTCCTGGGAACCGAGCCGCATCGACCCGCCCTTGCGCTTCACGTGGCGCTGGGTCTCCTGGAGATGGATCACCGGGTGCGGGGTGTTCTCGTTGAACTCGGTGGAATTGGCCCCGGCCAGCCCCAGCACATCCCGGGCGAACTCGATGGTCGCGATCTGCATGCCCAGGCAGAGGCCCAGGTACGGGATGCCCGCCTCGCGGGCGTACCGCGCGGCGCGGATCTTGCCCTCGACCCCGCGGTCGCCGAAACCGCCGGGCACGAGGATGCCACCGAGATCCTTGAGCTTCTTGGCCGGGTCGTCGCCCTCGAGTTCCTCGGCCTCGATCTGGACGATCTGCACGCCCGAGTCGGTGGCGATGCCCGCGTGCTTGAGCGACTCGTAGACCGACTTGTAGGCGTCCTGCAGCTCGACGTACTTGCCGACCACCCCGATGCACACGCGGTGCTGGGGCGCGATGAGCCTGCGGATGATGTCCTGCCAGTGGGCCATGTTCGCCGGCGGCAGGTTCAGCTGGAGGGTCTGGCAGACCAGGTCGTCCATGTGCTCGCGCTGCAGCATGAGCGGCACCTCGTAGATGGTGTGGTCGACGTCCTTCTCCTCGATCACCGCGTTGAAGGGCACGTTGCAGAACATCGACAGCTTGCTGCGGACCTCCTGGCCGAGGGGTTGCTCGCAGCGGGCCACCAGCACGTGCGGGGCGATGCCGATCTCGCGCAGCTTGGCCACGCTCTGCTGGGTCGGCTTGGTCTTCAGCTCGCCGGCGGCCTTGATGAAGGGCACGTAGGTGACGTGGATGAAGCAGACGTTGCCGGGGCCCGCCTCCTGCGCGAACTCGCGGATGGCCTCGAGGAACGGCAGACCCTCGATGTCGCCGACCGTTCCGCCGATCTCGGTGATGAGCACGTCGGCCCCCGACTTGGCGGCCAGGTCGGTGATGCGCCGCTGGATCTCGTCGGTCACGTGCGGGATCACCTGCACCGTCTTGCCCAGGTACACCCCGTCGCGCTCGTTCTTGAGCACCTGCTCGTAGACCTGACCGCTGGTGGTCGCGTTGGCCCGGCTGAGCTTGGTGTTGGTGAAGCGCTCGTAGTGCCCGAGGTCGAGATCCGTCTCGGCGCCGTCGTCCAGCACGTACACCTCGCCGTGCTGGTACGGGCTCATGGTGCCGGGGTCGACGTTCAGGTAGGGGTCGAACTTCTGCAGCGCGACGGTGAGGCCGCGGTTCTCCAGCAGGGTTCCGAGCGCCGCCGCGGTGAGCCCCTTGCCGAGGGAGCTCACGACACCGCCCGTGACGAAGATGTACTTCATGGGATGGTACGGTCCCAAGGCGTCGACCCGTGCATCAAGGAAAACTTCCCGCGATCACCGGCCGTGCGCGCCGGGCTCATTCGAGGAAGATCCATTTCTCGACCTCGATGCGGTGGCGGTTCAGGGCGGCGGCGTATTCGGGCTTCCGGATGAGGCTGGAAGGGGAGTTCATGATCATCTGCACCCGGGAGTGGGGCAGGTGGTGCCGCAGCAGGCTCAGGCAGGCCTCGTAGTCGCGGCTGTCGTAGTCGACGCCGAGTTTCCGGTAGGCCTCGTCGCTCGAGAGCGCGTCGCCCCGCTCGGTCAGCATGCGGTCCACCGCGTGCGCGCCGAACCCCGCGCCCCGGCCGTCGAAGTACAGCAGGCAGATGGCGCCGACCCCGTAGTGGACGATCTCGCGGACCGACCGCTTGAACTTGTCCCGGTTGTCGGTGTTGGTCAGCGGCAGCCGGTTGAAGAGGGATTCGCTCTGGAGGCGGATGACCGGCAGGTCGTAGATCTTGGGCTTGCCGTAGGTGAGCACCACGAACTCCTGCCCGCTGACGATGTCGAAGTACACGTGGACGCGGAACCAGTAGGGGGTGCTGAACAGCGCGACCAGGGGATCGTCCTCCCGGCCCTTGCGATACTCCAGATACCGATCGTAATCGATGGTCACGATGAACCGGTTGTCACGGATCAGGTAGCAGTCCTTCACCAACGGGCGGTGTCCGGTCATCCGGGCCTCGATCTGCTCCTTGTTTGCTCGGAACTGCGCCTCGCTGAGCAGGATCTCGCTGTCCACCGGCTTGACCGGCAGGAAGTAGGTCGCCGTGTGGATGAACCGCTGGGCCTCCTCCAGGGCCTTCGGCTCGATCGGTTCGACCGGTTCCGGCGGCTGCATCGACTTCACGGCGGTCAGGCCGGGCCGATCGAGGCGGTGCCCCGAGCTGGCCTTGGAGGCGAGGTAGGCGAGGTTGAAAGGCGAGGGCTCGAACTCGATCGGCTCCGACCGGACGACCTTGAGGCCCTGGGCGCGCATCGCCTCGATCTTGTCGGGATTGTTCGTCAGCAGGACGAACCGGGCCGACTTCAGCCCGAGCAGCGTGGCCGCATGCATCACATCCTCGTAGTCGCGGTAGTCCTTCCTCAGCCCCATGGCGGCATAGGCCTCGAAGGTCGAGACCCGGTCGCGACTGGCCTGGACCACCATCCGGTCCCGCGCCTTGGCCACATAGCCGACACCGCGCCCCTCCTGCATCAGGTAGAAGAGGATGCCGTGGCCCCGGCGGGCGATGGTCTCGAGGGCCCCTTCCAGCTGCTGGACGCAGTCGCAATCGCAGCCCCGGAGCGTCTCGCTGGTGACGCAGGAGGAGTGGATCCGCGTGTACAGCGGACGGGTGGCCCGCAGGTCGCCATGGGCCAGTGCGATCACGTAGCCCTTGTGGATGAGGTCCTGGAAGACATGGGCCCGGAACGGCCCGTGTCGGGTGTCCACCGTGCACGAGGCCACGTAGAGGGTCGTACCGTGGATCGGCCGGTCGAGGCGCGCCTGGCGACGTCCGGCGTCCACGCGGGGTTGGGAGAGGCGACGGAGCCACTGTTGGAGGTCCCGTCGGGTGCGCCTACCCGTCGGTTTCGGAGTCTCGGAGGGCATGTGCGGGTCGGTTGTTCCTGCGGACCGGGTCGCATGCAGCTTGTTTGCCACCCGTGGCATCGCCGTTGCTTACAGGGGGCCGACGGTCTCAAAACGCCAGATCCGGCCCCAAATCCCCTGCGGGATGCAGGAGGCATGGCTGAAAAACAACAACCTGAACAAAATGAACACCCATCGACTCACGATCGCCGCCGCAGCCGCACTGGCGATCAGCGCCCGTGGCACCGCCCACGCCCAGGGATCAACCAACGTCCTCGACAAGACCCTCATCGAGGCGGTGCCGCTGGAGGAGTCCGTGATGCCGACCGCCCGGCCGGTCAATTCGGTCTATGGCACCGACCGCGGCGTGATCGAGACCCCGCGCAACGTGACCATCATCTCCCGGGAACAGTTGGACGCGATCAACATCTTCGACGTCCGCGATTTCTCCAAGCTGACGTCCAGCTCCTACACCCGGTCCAACTTCGGCGCGCCGACGACCCCCGACATCCGCGGGCAGATCGCCGACACCTTCGTCAACGGCATGCGCACGGGCCTGACCAGCAATGGCAACGGCATGCCGGTCAACTTCAACGCCGTCGAGTCGGTCAACATCATCAAGGGACCTGCCTCGGTGGTCTACGGTCCGTCCCAGTACGTCGGCGGCTACATCGACCTGCAGTCCAAGAAGCCCTACTTCGACAGGTTCCATGGCGAGGTGATCGGCACCTACGGCATGTACGACCAGCGCCGCTGGACGGCCGACATCGGCGGTCCGATCAAGGACAACCTGGCCTACCGCCTGAGCTATTCCGGCGAGCAGTCCGGCAGCTACTACTACGACGGATTCCGCCGGACCCAGGCGGGCTACGGCGCGGTCACCTGGATCGCCAGCGACAACTACACCCTCGATTTCAACAACGAATTCCTCTGGGGCAACTACACCGAGAACTTCGGTGTGAATCGCCCCACGATGAACCTCATCAACAACGGGCTCTACCGGACCGGCATCAACACCAACAACTTCCCCGGTCTGCCCTCCGATCCGCAGAACTCGAAGTACGTGACCTCCGGGTTCCCGACGGTCAACCAGGTCGAGCTCGGGCCAGAGGTTCCCCTGAACCGCCGCCTTCGCGTGCTCCGCCCGGGCGATGATTCCGAGGGCATCAGCTACAACGCCCAGGTGGTGCAGACCATCAAGCCGGGTGGCGATTGGGAGTTCGTGAACAACTCGTTCTTCCGCTACATCCGCCGCGAGACGATGTCGTCATACTACTACTCCGAGATCATCGATCCCAGCCTGTCGCTCGAGAACCGGACGGAGGCGAGGTTCAACGGCGAGAGACACAGCATCAACACCGGCCTCTCGGTGCGCTACCAGCAGGTCGAGGCGTACAACGACTTCTTCAACGAGCCGGCCGGTGTCTGGGACATCACCCGGGACCGCAACTTCATCAACATATACAACGCCGACTACTTCAAGGCCGGCGGCAGCTTCGCGCCGGTCCCGGGATGGCCCAATCGCTATTTCATGCCGGTCAATGGCGACTCGGGCATCAGCAAGACCTGGCAGCTCGGGCCCTACTGGCAGCATGACCTGAAGGTAACCGACAAGTTCTCGCTGCTGGCGGGCGTTCGCGAGGACGTGATGTTCGCCGACTACATGGATCCCGCGGGCTGGATCCCCGGGGACACCACCACGATGGGGATGTTCAACGCCAACGCCAGCGCGGTGTACAAGTTCCAGCCCACCTGGTCGGGCTACGCCACCTACAACTGGAGCCAGAACCCGGCCGGCACCGTCGGCAACGGCGGCGGCATCACCACGCAGGGCGCCGCGAAGTTCACCTCCGGCGGATTCCACACGGAGGCGGAGTTGTTCGAGGTCGGGACCAAGCGCGGGTTCCTCGACGGCCACGGCTATGTGAATCTGGCCGTGTTCCAACAGGTCCGGGCCGACCAGAACACCGTCACCCGGCAGATCACCGAGATCGACACCCGCGGCGTCGAGTTCGAGTTGAACCTCCAGCCCAATCGCAACTTCTACACCACGCTGGGGTATTCCTACCTGCAGGCCGAGTCGAGTGCGGCGGGCTTCGACGTGGGCAACACCACGCTGGTGTCTCCGGCCGACCGGTTCTTCTCCGCCCCGGCGGGTCCGATCCGCAGGCAGGGCGTGCCCGAGCATCTCTTCAACCTGCTCACCACCTACAAGCTCGACTGCGGCGCCGGCATCAGCGCCAACCTCGTGGCCACGGGCGACATCTGGAACAACAACGTCGGCACGATCGTCATCCCCCCGCAGTACACGCTGGACCTGACCGTGTTCTACGCGCGCCAGAACTGGGATGCCCGGATCATGCTTCTGAACGTCACCGACGAGAAGAACTGGGGCGCCCCCAATGGGGTGTATGGCAACGAGTCCATCATCGCGGAGCTTCCGTTCCGCCTCGAGGGCCGCGTCGCCTACCGGTTCTGATCCCCACCCGGGAACACCGAGCGAGAGGGCGACACACCCGCGGGGTGTCGCCCTCTTTTGAACCGCGGACCCACTTGTCCATGATCCCCACCACACGCCCCCTGTCTCCACGACCCTGGTCCCCACGTCTCTGGTGTCTGCAGGTGCTCCTGATCGGCCTCATGGCCGGCGGATGCGCCTCCTCCCGCAACTCCTCCGATGCCCGGCCAGGAGGCCCCCCCGGGGCTCCTCCGATGCCGGTCAAGGTGGTGATCGTGACCCTGTTCGAACCCGGGGAGGACACCGGTGACCAACCCGGGGAGTTCCAGTTCTGGGTCGAGCGTGAACGTCTGGACCGACGGCTCGACATCCCCGGGACCCATCGCCCGCTGCGCTACCGGGACGACGGGGTGCTGGCCATCTGCACCGGGGGAGGCATCGCCCGTTCGGCCGCGGTCATCACCGCGCTGGCGAGGGATCCCAGGTTCGATTTCCGCAAGGCCTACTGGATCACCGCGGGCATCGCCGGGATCGATCCCGCCGACGGCACCCTCGGCAGCGCGGCCTGGGCCGAGTACGTGGTCGACGGCGATCTCGCCCACGAGATCGACCCCCGCGAGATGCCGGCCGATTGGCCCACGGGATACGTCCCGCTCAGCCAGTCCCGGCCCTATGAGGAGCCCCGGAAGGAGCGCTTCGGCGAGGTGGTCTTCCGCCTCGATCCGGGCCTCGTGGACTGGGCCTACCGGATGACCCGCGACACCCCGCTGATGGAGACCGAGGTGATGATCCAGAACCGCACCCGCTACACCCAGCATCCCAAGGCCCGTCAATCGCCCTCGGTCATGAAGGGGGACAATCTCTCGGCCTCCACCTTCTGGCATGGTCGGCTGATGAACCAGTGGGCCAACGACTGGACCCGCTACTGGACCGAGGGTCGGGGCAACTACGTCACCACGGCCATGGAGGACAGCGGCACCCTGCAGGCCCTGACCTTCCTGGGCCGTTCGGGCACCGTCGACCTGCGTCGGGTGCTCGTGCTGCGCACGGCCAGCAACTTCGACATGCAGCCACCGGGGAAGACCGCGGCGGAGAACCTCGTCGAGGAGAACAGCGGCAAGTTCTCCGCCTACATCCCCAGCCTCGAGGCCGCCTACCGGGTCGGCAGTCGGGTGCTGCATGAACTCGTGGATCACTGGCCCCGCTACGCCGACGCGGTGCCGGGATCCCCCGTCCCATGAGACTCAGCATGAGCCTCGGCCGCTCCCTCCGGATCGCGGCCCTCGTCGTTGGCCTGGTGTTCCGGGTACCCGCACACGCCGACGGCTTCGGCGATCGGTTCGAGGAATGGAAGCGCTCGCTCGACAAGCGCCAACTGTTCCGACTGCTCTACGCCATGCCCAAGGGTGCCGACCTGCATCACCATGCCGCCGGTTGCTGGCGCATGGAGGACCTGTATTCGGTCGCCACCAACCGCTCCATCGTGGGCACCAACCGCTTCTACACCCGACTTCGGGCGGGCGGATGCAGCGGCGACACCGGTGATTGGACCCGCTTCGCCACGATCTCGGCCTTCCAGTGGACCGCGATGGACGAGTGCCGGCGCTCGGAGTACGCGGCCCTCGATTCGCTGTCGCCGGCCCAGGCCCGCGAGTGGATGGATTCGCTGCGCCTCGATGCGCCGGGCGAGGGTCGGGAGGAGTTCTTCGAGCGGATCTGGCCCCGATTGGGGGCCGTGGGTCGCGACGTCCATGTCGCCGCCGAGATGATGGTCCGGACGCTCCGGCGATACGGGGCCGAGGGGGTCCGATACATCGAGGCCCAGACCATCCCCGATCTGTACGTCTCGGCCGACGGTTCGATGCTCGATCCCGAGGAGGGTGAACGCATCCTGAACCGACGCCTGGCCCAGCCGGATGCGAAGGCCTCGGGGGTCACGCTGCGCCAGCAGTTCGTCGTGCTCCGATTCACTCCCAACGCCGTCCAACGGGTGGAGCAGGCCCACGACTGGGTGTCGCGCCATCGGGACACCTGGGTGGGGGTGAACATGGCCGGTCGCGAGGACAACGACAAGGGCCACCCCCGGCGGTTCCTGGAGGTGTACCGCAAGATGCGCCACCGGCACTCGGGCATCGGTCTCTCGATCCATGCCGGCGAGGTCGACGAGCCCAACGCCCACATGCGCGACACCCTGATGCTCGGGGCCACCCGATTGGGGCACGGCAACAACGTGCTCACCGACGACGACCTGGTGTTGCATCTGCGGCACGGCGTGGCCTTCGTGGAGATCAACCTCGTGAGCAACCTGTTGCTGGAATACGTCGGATCCTATTCGCAGCATCACTTCCCGGAGTTGCTGAGGCTGGGGGTGCCCTGCGGACTCTCGACCGACGACTCCGGCATGTGGGATTCGGGCATGACCGACGAGTACCTCACGGCCGTGACCGAGTTCAACCTGACCTGGGAGGAGTTGGTCCGGTGTGGCCGTGACTCGTTGCGGTGGTCGTTCCTGGAGGAACCCCTGAAGTCGCGGCTCGTCGCCGAGTACGACCGGGACATCCGCGCCTTCGAGCGGCGCTTCGGTGGTGACGACTGGCGATCGAAGCTGGAGGCGGTGACGCCGGTCGCCCATGGATTCGCCCGCCGGCGCTGGGGCATCGTCTACTGACCCCCGCGGCCTCGGTGCGCGCCCGGCGATTGGATCCATGCGCCCACCGTCTCCGCCCAGCGTTTTCCGTGCTCCCGGAGCCCCGGCCCGCTGAAGTGGACCCCCTTGCCGCCGGAGTCCCGCAGGGCGCCCTTGAGGGCGTCGGAGTCGGGGCCCTGGAGGGCGATGCCATCCCGCCAGAGCGCGGCCTGCGCGGCCCGGATCTCCGGAGAGGCCTCGTCGCCCGGGACGTGGTAGCTGACCTGCGCGACGAACCACGGGGGTTCCCAGCCGATGCGTCGCCGCGACTCGCCGATCACCCGCGTCAGGTACTCCCGATAGAGCATGCCGGGGAGGGTCCGGGAGGCATCGGCCTGGTTGGCGTCGCTTTCACCCTGATGCCACAACACGGCCCGGAACCCGCCGGGGCCCAACGGGATCATGCGGTCGACCAGGCTCTCGAAGGCCGCCCCGTCGCTCTCCCACTCCCCGGAGTCGAGTCGTCGCACCCGGTGGGTCAGCGTGGGAGGGTTGGGGAACCGGGAACCCTTGGGCAGCCACTCGCGCACGCTGGTGGCGCCGATCCCGCAGGCGACCAGACCGATCGGAACGCCCAGCCGGCGCGACAAGGCGTCGCCGAAGGGAGGCAGGAAGCTGCCGCCGCCGCCGCTGGCGCCCGGTTGGGGGTCTTCGGCCGGGCGCCAGCGGGTACCGTCGAAGGTCGTGACCATCCCCGACTGGGGCGTCTGGCGTTCCTCGCCGTGGTTGGCGGCATTGGATTGTCCGGCCACCACGAACACCTCGCCGACGCCCACGTGCTCGACCCGGGCCTCGGCCACGATGTGCTCTTCCCTGCCGCCACGCTCGATGCCGATCCGGCGCACCTCCAGCTGGAACCAGCCGCCCGCGGGCATCACGAGCGGGCACCGGAACCGCCCCTTCACGGTCGGGGTGTCGATGCGCTGCCAGGGGCTGGGTCGTCCTTCGGCGATGAAGCGGGTCTCCAGATGGAGGGTGCCGTCGGCCCCGACCCCGTCGGTCCCGGACAGGATCACCGTCCCGCGGTCCACGGACTGCCGCTGGAAGACCTGATGGTCGAGGGGCGAGGACAGTCGCCATGTGTCGGCCATCAGGCTCAGCGACAGGCTGCACAGACAGGCGGCGAGGCTTCTCCGGGGGGACATGATGCGCCGAGGATCGGCAGCTGGCGGTCGGCTGGCCAGCGGGAACGCTTGGTCCGGTCATTCGCCCGTGGGCTGGCATCCCGCCGTCCCGACCCGCCGGCCGACCGCGCCTCTCGGCCGGGTTCCCCGATCGTCGCCGGTCGATGTCACCGGCCCGAGGTCAACTCGGCCTCTTCCAAGACGATCCGCCTCACGACGGTCCGCTCATCGCTGGTGTAGAGGACCTGGATCCTTCCATCCCGCGTCTGGATGGCCGTGGGATAGCCGAAATCGCCCTTCGGATCGGCCTCCAGATCGAGTCGGTGGGAGAAGGTCTTCGCCCCATCGAGGGAGAGGGCGGCCGTCAGCGGAGTCCGGTTGGTGAAGCTATGGTTGTAGACCAGCAGATGGCGGCCCGATCGCAGCCTCAGGAAATCCACCGCGGCATTGGGATTGGGCAGCGCACTGTCAACCCCCTCGCTCCAGGTGCGTCCGCCATCCCGCGACTCGGTGCGCACCATCCACCCGTCGGGCCGCCCGTCGTAATTCCCGCCGCGCCGACAGAAGGCCACCAGATGATCGCCCTCGATCACGGCCGGCGCCGGTTGGATGTTCCCCAACCGCGAGCCGATGCGGTTGCTCTCGGTCCAGGCCTTCGTCGCCGGATGGTATCGCAGGAAGAACGATCGGTTGCGCGGGTCGTCCAGTTCCGGATCGGTTCCGATCTCGTGGTACACGGGGAGAACCCAATCGCCCTCCTTGAGAACGACGGGCCTATTGCGCACCATGGTGCCGGCCTCGAAGGTGATCTGGAAGGGTTCGGACCAGCTCCTGGCGCCGTCTTTGGAGATCTTGGCCGTGATGCGCGAATCGCTCCAGAGCTCCCCATGGCGCGTGACGTAGAAGAGCCAGACCACGCGGTCGGGGGCCTCCCAGATCACCGCATTGCCCAGGGCATGGAACGGATTGCTGGCGATGGAGACGGGCCTCGACCATCGACGGGATCCGGCCTTGAGCCGCGAACCGAAGACCGCGGCCTGGTTGTCCTTGTATTCTCCCCGGCCGCTGAAGAAGACCACGTACAGGTCGCCATTGTGCAGTTCGGTGAAGCTGGCCGGATGCTTGTAGTCGCCGGTCTTGATCTCCGGCCCGAAGAGTCGCTGCCGTTCCAGAGCCGATGCGGGCGGGGTTGCCAGGAGGGTCAGGAGGACCCCGGCGATCATGGCCCGGAGCCCCGCGGGTCGCCCGGTCGATCTCGGCAGGTGAAGCATGCATCGAGGAGAGCAGCAATCGGGGCCGTGGGAATCCATAAAGATGGGGGAATACGAAGCTTCCCTCCGGACCGGCGAGGCTCTAAACAGCGGCCCCCGTGGACGCCCTGCACGAACGTTTCATCGCCCGCATCGCCGCCGAGTTGAACCTCGCGGCCTCCAAGGTCTCGGCCACCGCCCGCCTGCTGGGTGAGAGCGCGACCGTGCCCTTCATCGCCCGATATCGGAAGGAGGTGACCGGCAGTCTGGATGAGGTGGCGATCACCTCGATCCGGGACCGCCTCGCCCAGCTCACCGAATTGGAGCAGCGCCGCGAGGCCATCCTGAACTCGTTGGCCGAGCGCCAACTCTTGACCGAGTCGTTGAAGGCCTCGGTGGAGGTAGCCGACACGCTCGCCGCCCTGGAAGACGTGTACGCCCCTTTCCGCCCGAAGCGCCGCACCCGGGCGACCATCGCCAAGGAGGCCGGCTTGGAACCGTTGGCCGACCGGCTCTTCGACGAACAGTCCACCGTGGACCCGCTGGCCGTGGCGGCCACCTTCGTGGATGCCGGGAAATCGGTGCCCGATGCGGCCGCGGCTCTGGCCGGTGCCCGCGACATCCTCGCCGAGCGCTTCAGCGAAGACACCGCCACACGCTCGCGACTCCGGGAGCTCTATTGGGAATCGGCCCAGGTCCGATCGAAGGTCATGATGGGCAAGGAGGCCGAAGGGGCCAAGTTCAAGGACTACTTCGACTGGACCGAGCCCGTCGCCAAGATTCCCAGCCACCGGATGCTGGCCATGCGCCGGGGAGAGGAGGAGGGGGTGTTGCTGGTGCGCATCACGCCGCCCGAGGAATCGGCCATCGCCATCCTGGAGGGACTCTTCGTCAAGGCCCGCGGCACCCCGGGAGCCGAGCAGGTGCGGTTGGCGGCGGTCGACAGCTTCAAGCGACTGGTGGGGTTCGCCATCGAGGCCGAGGTACGCATCGAGTCCAAGAAGCGGGCCGATCTGGAGGCCATCCGGGTGTTCTCCGAGAACCTGCGGGAACTGCTGCTCGCTCCGGCGCTGGGTCAGAAGATCGTGTTGGCCATCGATCCGGGATTCCGAACGGGCTGCAAGACGGTGGTGCTCGATCGTCAGGGCAAGCTGCTGCATCACGATGTCATCCATGCGACGGCGGGCGGAGCCCATCAGGTGGCCCAGGCCGGGGACAAGGTCCGGGACTTCGTGACCCGCTTCGGGATCGAGGCCATCGCCATCGGCAACGGCACGGCCAGCCGCGAGACCGAGCAGTTCATCCGGTCGCTGCACCTGCCGGCGAGCATTCCCGTCGTGCTGGTCAACGAAAGCGGTGCTTCCATCTATTCGGCCAGCGAGGTCGCCCGTGAGGAGTTTCCCGACGAAGATGTCACGGTGCGCGGTTCGGTGAGCATCGGCCGGCGCCTGATGGATCCGCTGGCCGAGTTGGTGAAGCTCGATCCGAAGTCCATCGGTGTGGGTCAGTATCAGCACGATGTGGACCCCAATGCGCTCCAACGGGGTCTGGATGACGTGGTGGTGTCGTGCGTGAATCGCGTGGGCGTCGAATTGAACACGGCCAGCAAGCAATTGCTCAGCTACGTGTCGGGCCTGGGTCCGTCGCTGGCGGCCAACATCGTCAGTCACCGCAACGAGCACGGGCCTTTCCGCTCCCGCAAGGATCTGTTGAAGGTGTCACGGTTGGGTCCGAAGGCCTTCGAGCAATGCGCCGGATTCCTCCGGATCCGTGAGGCCGAGAACCCCCTGGATTCGAGTGCCGTGCACCCGGAGCGCTACGAGTTGGTCGATGCCATCGCCCGCGATCTCGGGTGTGGCGTCAGCGACCTGGTCCGGGATGGCGGCCTCCGGGCGCGGATCCGGCCCGAGAAGTACGTCACCGACGAGGTGGGCTTGCCCACGCTCAAGGACATCCTCGACGAATTGGCCAAGCCCGGTCGCGATCCGCGCCAGCGATTCGAGGTGTTCGCCTTCCAGGAGGGGGTCGAGAAACTCGAGCACCTCCAGCCGGGCATGAAGCTCCCGGGCATCGTGACCAACGTCACCGCCTTCGGCGCATTCGTGGACATCGGCGTGCATCAGGACGGTCTGGTCCACGTCAGCCAATTGGCCGATCGCTTCGTGAAGGATCCGGCCGAGGTGGTGAAGGTGGGGCAGAAGGTCCGGGTGACGGTCACCGAGGTCGACCTGGCCCGGAAGCGCATCGCCCTCTCCATGAAGGCCAATCCGCAGATCGGGGTCCAGCGTGAGCAGCGCACGGCCCCGCAAGCCCCGCGGGCCTCTCAAAGCGGCGGTGGGCGAGCGCAAGGCCGACCGCAGGGTCGACCGGCTCCTCGGCCTTCGATCGATCCCAACGCCGGTGGTTGGAACGCCTTGGCCGACGCCTTCGATCAGGCCCAGAAACGCTGAAGCGATCCGGTAGGGACCGATCTCTTAGCGGTCCGGCACCGCGGACATGGCGCTTTCGGAGAAAGCGCCCTACCCCGGAAGCGTGCCTGAGAAGGCCAAGCCCATGGCCGAATCCCGGATATCGCCCAAGAACCTCCGGGTAGGGACCGATCTCCGAGCGGTCCGGCACCGCAGACATTGGCGCTTTCGGAGAAATCGCCCTACCCCGGAAGCGTGCCTGGGAAGGCCAAGCCCATGGCCGAATCCCGGACATCGCCCGAGAGCATCCGGGTAGGGACCGATCTCCGAGCGGTCCGGCACCGCGGACATCGGCGCTTTCGGAGAAATCGCCCTACCCAGAGAGCTCTCCGGAGAATACTCAGCCGGAATGATGCGATTGGATCGGTCGTGCTGTCTGCATCGGTTTCCGCAAGAGCGTCGTCCTTCGCTCGCTACCGGCCTCAAGCACGAGCCTCGTAAGGGCCAGCGCCTCGCTCTCGCCGTGTCCTGCGAAAAAATCCGCCACGCCATCACGTTCCTCCCCACGGAATCGTTCCGGCTCAGCGGAGGCGCCCTCCCGGAGGGCCTTTGAAACGGCGGCGTTCGAATCCGAACCAGATCACCAGCAGGAGCGCCCCGCTGCCGATCAGGATGGGCAGGGCCTGCTGGTTGGGCGGTTGCACGCCGATCACCAGCAGGAACAGGCATCCGAGGCTCGAGAGGATCGCCAGCGGCTTGAAGGCGCGGCCCAGTTGGAAGGGGCCGAAGCGGGTCCAGGTGCGTCCGTGGGCCCGGGCCCCGGCGGCGACCGGCAGCACATAGCTCAGGTACAGGAACACCGCGCACACCGCCGCGATGGTCTCGTAGCGGAGCACGATCACCAGGGCCACCGACGCCAGCGCACTGCACCAGACGGCCGCCGACGGCGACTGCGTGGCCGGGTCGACCGATTTGAGCCAACGCGACCCGGGCAGCCCCTCGTCCCGCGCGAACGCGTAGGTCATGCGGGAGGCCGAGGTCAGGGCGGCCAATCCGCAGAGGTATTGAGCCGTCACCACACCCGCCAACAACCCCTGGGCGAACCGGTCGCCGAGGCTCGAACGCAGGATCCAAGGCACGATCTCGAACCCCTTGCCCGCGCCGGTCTTCAGATCCGGCATGGCCAGCAGCAGCGACCCGATCATCACCCATCCGAACAGCGCCGAGACGGCCACCGAGCGGACGATCCCTTTGGGAACGTTGAGCGAGGCCTCGACGGTCTCCTCGGAGGTGTGGGCCGAGGCGTCGAAGCCGGTGAGCGTGTAGGCCGGCAGGAGGAATCCCAGGCAGAAGAGCCACGGCAGGGAGTCGTGTCTCGGGAAGACCGGCGCGCTCTCGGGCAGGCCGCTGAGATTCGTGAAGGTCCACAGGCGAGACCAATCCCAGTGGGGCGTGGCGATGAGCAGGGCCAGTGTCATGACCGAGGCCACGGTGAGGATGAGCCAACCGCTGAAGTCGGTGAGCCGGGTGGCCCAGCGATTGCCGTGATGGTTCAGCAGCGCCTGGGAGAGCGTCATCAGCGAGACGGCGATGATCCGGACTCGAGCGGCCGATTCCGGTGCCGGGGTCCAACCGAAGGCCGCGGTGGCGAAGTCGTAGGTGCCGGTGTTGATCGCCGCCAGCACGGTGATCAGGCCGGCGAGGTTGAACCACGCGGTGACCCATCCACAGGCCCGCCCGCCCAAGAGGCTGCCCCAGTGGTAGAGGCCCCCGGCCGTGGGGAACGCGCTGGCGACCTGGGCCATCGTCGCGGCCACGCACAGCGAGAAGAGGCTCACCAGCGGCCATCCGAGCCCGAGACTGGCGCCGCCGGCGCTGTTGAAGCCGACATGGAACGAGGTGATGCCGCCGGAGAGGATGCAGATGATGGCCAGCGAGATGGCGAAGTTGGAGAATCCGCTCATCCGACGGGCCAGCTCCTGTCGGTAGCCGAGTTCGCGGAGCCGCTGCTCGTCATGGGATTCAGGAGGCATCATCGGAAAGATCGTCCCAGGAGGATTCGTTTTCAATCGATCTCGTTTTTCCAATGGTCGTGAGGGTTGCCTGGGGGCCGAATTGGGAGTCCATTGACGGAACCATGTTGTCGATTCCAAGGCGGCTTCGGGGGGCGATGATGACGTTGCCTCTGTGGGTTTTGAGCGCTGTACCGGGTCTTGTTGCTGATCCGCGAGGGGCGGCGTCCATCCAGCCGGCCCAGATCCTCGAACATACCCGGGTGCTGGCGAGCGACGAGTTCGAGGGGCGCGGTCCGGGCACGCCTGGCGAAGCCAAGACGGTGGATTACCTCGTGCAGCAATTCCGCCGTGCCGGCCTCAAGCCGGGGATGCCCGACGGCTCCTGGACGCAGGATGTGCCCATCGTGGGGGTGAAATCCGCGGTGGGCTTCATGCTGGGCGGCGAGTCGCTGGTGGGGCCTCAGGACTATGTGGCCTGGAGTCCGCGTCTGGGTGGCGGGGTCACGGTGCCGGAAACCGACGTGGTGTTCGTGGGTTACGGGATCAATGCCCCGGAATACGGATGGAACGACTTCCGCGATGTGGACGTGCGGGGCAAGACGATCGTCATCCTCATCAACGATCCGCCGATTCCCGATCCGGCCAAGCCCGACCAGCTCGATCCGAAGTGGTTCGGGGGCAAGGCCATGACCTACTACGGTCGTTGGACCTACAAGTTCGAGGAGGCGGGGCGTCGCGGTGCGGCCGCGGCATTGATCATCCATGAGACGGCCCCGGCGGCGTATCCGTGGTTCGTGGTGATCAATTCCTGGGGTCGGGAGCGTTTCGATCTGGCCTCCGACCGTTCGCCCAAGAGCGACATCGCCGGTTGGATCAGCCTGGAGCGGGCGCAGAAGCTCTTCGCCGCCAATGGCACGACCTACGAAGCGATGAAGGAGGCCGCGCGGAAGCCCGGGTTCCGGCCGGTCACCTTGAAGCAGAAGGCCGCCTTCACGGCGCGCAACGAGTCCCGCACGGTGAAGTCCAAGAACGTGCTCGGGATGGTCCGCGGGCGGGATCCCAAGCTGCGGGACGAGTGGGTGGTGGTGACCGCCCATTGGGATCACCTCGGACGCAACACCACCCTGGAGGGCGACCAGATCTTCAACGGGGCCGCCGACAACGCCATCGGCACGGCCGGTCTTCTGGAATTGGCCGAGGCCTTCGGCACGAACCGCAAGGCGCCGAAGCGCTCGATGCTCTTTCTGTCGGTGACGGCCGAGGAACAGGGGCTTCTGGGCGCCGCGCACTATGTGGCCCAGCCCGTGTACCCCTTGGCCAAGACCGTCGCCAACCTCAACATGGACGGCGCCAACCAGTGGGGTCGAACCCGCGACATCCGTCAGATCGGCCGGGGCGCCTCGACGATCGATGCGGTCCTGGATTCGGTGGCCAAGGCCCGCGGCCGGGTGGTGCTGCCCGATGCCCACCCGGAACGTGGCGGGTTCTACCGCAGCGATCACTTCGAGCTCATGAAGGGCGGTGTGCCGGCCCTGTACCTCAAGGCGGGCGACGAGTATCTGGGCAAGCCCGCCGGGTATGGCGAAGCCAAGGTCAACGAGTACATCGAGCGCGACTACCACAAGGTCAGCGATCAGGTGAAACCCGATTGGGACTTGAGCGGTGCCGCCGAAGACCTGCGCCTGTACCACGACATTCTCTGGCGTCTGGCCGAGGACCGTCGGACTCCGCAGTGGCATCCGGGCAGTGAATTCAAGGCCGCCCGCGAAGCCTCGTTGAAGTGACGCCGGGAACGGCGGAAGCCGTGCGGACCCGGGATCTTGGTCCGCGGCCGCTTACGGGGAAGGGCGCCGGTTCGGAGGCTCGGGATTCGAGCCGGAGAGCATGCTCTCGGCCAGTCGCCGCGTGTAGCGCCGGGCGGCTTCGGGGCGGAGATGGGTGGCAGTCCCGAAGTCGGCATCGGGGAGGATCGAGGGCAGCGCGTGGTCGGACCCCCGGGCCCCGAGCCATCCGGCCACGGTGTCGGACATCCCGCCGACGGTCGCCTCATGGTTGCGCAGCGCATGGGACCGGGGAACCGGCGAGAGGATCAGGCGCAGCGACACGCCACCGGGCAGCCGGGTTCGGAATCGCTGGCATTCGGAGCGGATCCGCGGCGCGATCCGGTACTCCGCCGAGGCTCCCGAGGCCGCCGCGGAGGTGGGGTCGTAGAACGCGGTCTCTTCGAGCGTTCCGCCGTGGCGCACGAGTTCGCGCTGGAGGTCCCGGGTGAAGCCGTAGCGCCCGCCGAGCCCGCCCCGCATCGGCGTTGGGAGCACCCGATCCATCCAACGCTCCCGCAGATCCTCGAATCCGAGAGCCTCGGCCAACGACTCCCGTCGGAAGTGCCACGACGGTTCCGGGGTGCCGAGGGCGGTCGCCAGGAGCGTCCGGTGCCGGGCCGACGGTTGGGCCAGCCGCAGGCACTCGGGGTGCACGACCAGCACCACCTCGAGGGGGCCGGTGTGATGGGCGCAGAAGCGCTGGGCCAGGAGTCCGAAATCATCGATGCCCAAGTAGCTCAGGGTTCCGAGGTTCACCGCGTCGATCCCGGCCGAGCGCAGGGTCGGAATGTCCACGTTGATGAGGCAGGAGGAATCTCCCACGAAGGCCATCCGGGCTTCGGAGATTTCCGAAGCCAGTCGGGCCTTGGTGCCTAGGATCGTGGCATCGGGGTCGCCCAGCAGGGCGGGTCGGCCCGCCCATCCGGACCAGAGCAACCCCAGCGCTCCGATCCCCGCCAGCAGCAGCAGCCCGAGGGTGGCGGTGAGATTCCGGGCGAGGTCTTTCCGGTCGAAGGAGTACGAGTGGCTCGGACCATTCGCCGGACCGGGTTCGGGGCCGATGGAAGGAATTCGGATCGAGGGGTCCATGGCGCGATCAGAATTGGAAGTAGATGAACCCCGGTGGCACCCGGCCCCACTGCGTCACGATGGCGATGAGCAGCCCGCCCTGGATCGCCGCCCGCCACCGCCAGTCCCAGGTGGTCGCCACCGTCTCGGGAGGGAATCGCCGCTGGAACCAGTCCGAGGCTCCGATGGCCGCCAGCGCCGGCACGACCGCCAGGGCATACGAGTCGGACCAGAGCGGGGAGGGTCGGCCCCAGATCGCCCGGATCAAATCCCATGCCTGCCCCACGGAGGCCGCCCGGAAAAACAACCAGCCCAGCGACACCACCGAGAGGGTCAGCAACCAGCCCACCGCGGAGGGAATCCGCAGGCCCCGCCCGAGGGCCGACGCGCGCCACAGCCGGAAGACGCCCAGCGCCACCCCGTGGCACAGCCCCCACACCACGAAGGTCCAGTTCGCCCCGTGCCACAAGCCGGCCAACAGGAACGTGACGAGGACGTGGGCGAAGGTCCGGGCCGCGCCCTTCCGGTCACCCCCGAGCGGCAGGTACACATAGTCCCGGAACCACGTCGACAGGCTCTGGTGCCAGCGCCGCCAGAATTCCTGGATGTTCTCCGCGAGATAGGGCTGTGCGAAGTTGGCCGAGAGCTCGAAGCCCAAGGTGTTGGCCACGCCCCGGGCGATGGCCGAATACCCTGCGAAGTCCCCATAGATCTGCCCGCCGAAGGCCAGGGTACCCCACACGATGACACTCCCGCCGGCCGCGCCGGGCTGGAACGCCAGATCCACCAAGGGCGCCAACGAGTCCGCGATCACCCCCTTCAGGAAGAATCCCCACACGATGAGCCACAGGCCCTGGGCCATCAGCCGCTGGGTGATTTCCCGCGGCTGCCGGAACTGGGGCAGCAGGAACGACGCCCGCTCGATGGGGCCCGCCACCAGCTGCGGAAAAAAGGTCAGGAAGGCGAAGTACCGGATGGGATCGCGCTCGGCTGCGACGTGTCCGCGATAGACGTCCACCGTGTAGGACAGGGCCTGGAACGTGTAGAAAGAGATGCCCGCGGGCAGGACGACCCGGAGCACGGGCAGCGGGACGGAAAGCCCGAGGTGACCCAGGGCGGCCGAGGCCGAATCGGCGAAGAAGCCCGCGTATTTGAAGTATCCCAGCGACGCCAGATTGGACAGCAGGCTCAGCCACAACCATCGCCGTCGACGCTCGGGTCGGGTCCCGGCCGCGATCTTCAGGGCGCATGCGAAATCCACGCCGCCCGTCAGCAGCAGCAGGCCGACAAAACGCCAGTCCCACCATCCGTAGAACACCAGGCTCGCCCCCAGGATCAGCCGGTCCCGCCGGGTGGCCCGGTGGCGGACCAGCCAGTAAAGCAGGCTGACGACGGCCAGGAAGACCAGGAAGACGTTGGAGTTGAAGATCATGGATTCGAGGTCGCCTCACCTCGGTAACCTCCGGCGGCGGCGCTGTCGATCCGTGAGGGATCCTCGCAATCCTGGTCCGGAGCGGAACCCGCACCGTTCCCGGAGTCCGGGACGCCTCATCGCTCCCGAGCGGTGGAAGGCAGGGGTGGCGGCGTTGCCGACCCCTGGGGTTCCTTCCGGGGAGCCCCCGTCGAGACGGCCGAGGCGGTCTCACTGGAATGCCTCCTCCTCGGCCAGTGCCGTACGAATCCCCCGCTGGCGAAGCTCCTCCAGGCCGTGCCGAGCCATCCCAGGACCGACACCGCCAGCCACAGCGCCCAAAGCAGCATCGCGAAGCGGTACCACCAGATGGACACCGACACGCAGTCGCACACCGGCAATGCGGAGCCCTCGGAGCGTGCCTGGAACCAGCGCAACAGGGTGCTTGTGGAACCGTTGCCCAGGATGAACATCTTCGGATTGCCCAGGAGACCGGCGCTCACGGCGAAGAGCAGGATGCCCACCGTGGCGGCGGTGAGGCCCACCAGAAGCGCCTGCGCTCCGTTGTAGGCGAACCAGGGCAGCGTCTGGAACCTCGGCTGGCCCCGCCACCGGAACACGAAGAACCAGCCGATGACCGTGAAGGCGGCCAGCAGGGGCACCTGGGTCAGTCCGATCCCGAGCAGCATCCACTGCACGGTGCGCAGCGGGGATCCCGGGATCCGCCCGAGAGCCACGGCCGCGAGCAGCGACGTGATCAGGATGCCCCAGAACCGCACCGCCGGGCCGCGCCGCGGGCCCGAGGCCCACAGCACCCAGCGGTCTTCGCCCACCGCCAGCGAGCTCTGGATGTTCGCGCTCTCGACCGGGAGGCGCACCGCGCCATTGTCGGCCCGGAAACCCAGCGGCCGGTTCTCCTTCCAACTCACCGAGAGTCGTTGCTCACCCGGTTGCAGCGGGACCATCAGCCGGGATCCTTCGCGACGGACCGGGATCTCGCGGCCGAAATGGACCAGTCGGGTGATGTCGGCATCGGCCGGGAGGTCGATGAGGAAGTCCTCGCCCAGGCTGCAGCGGAGGTCCAGGTGCAGCGTCGAGAGGCGTTGCCGCTGGCCGAGGTTCACCTCGTGGAGGGCCCGGTTCACGGTGACCGTGGCGCCCGCGATGGCTTCGGGGCGTTGGATCCTCAGGCTCACCCTCTCTCCGGGCCACGGTTGCCAGACCGGTTCCAATTCGGCATGGCCGGCCTCGAACACGGGGGCCAGTCCGGTGAGCGCCACGTTCCACACGGGCGAGGCCACCAGGTGCCAGCGCTCCACCCAGGAATCGTTGGTGCGCGTGGCCAGGAGGATCGACTCCACCGGGGCGAGGCTGCTCTCCCACGAGAATTCGCCATCCTGGGCCCCGAGACGCACCTCCATGCCGCCGTCCTGCACCCACCGGCCCTGGGTGAGCACGTTCTCGCCGGGCAGGAGGGGGATGCGCAGCGAGATCGCCTTGCCCGCGGGCGAGCGCCGGTGGACCACCGTGCGGATCTGCCACTGGAGTCCAAGTTCGACCCTCCGCTCCACCGTCAGGGCCGTCTGCAGTTCCTGGCGCTCGTAGGTGGCGGCCATCGCGGCCGTCCGCTGCTTCGGCGCGAAGAACACCTGGGGCTCCGGAACCCCGTCCGGACGCAAGCCGACCACCGTCCAGTCGGGGGCCTCGATGCGCACCTGACGCGGTTTGAGCAGGTAGGTCCATTCCCATTCCGAGGTGCCGGTGAGGAGGGCCTCCATCCGGACCGTGTGGACTCCCGCGGGCAGGACCAGCCACAGGTACCCGTCGTCCCGCCTCAGGGCGGCGCTCCACCGGCCGTCGACGAGGAGCGACAGGGGTGAGAAGGCCGACAGTCGGCCCGGCATCGGAACGGCGGTCTGCGTGGCGCAGTGGATCTCGACGGTCATCCGCAGGCGCTGTCCCTCGATGCCCAGCAACACCTGCGGGATGTTGGCGGCGTTCGGGAAGGCGTCCGATTTCTCCAGCAATCGCTGGCGCAGGGTCTCCAGCGTGGTCGCATCGGGGATGACCGGATCGCCGGCCGTGACCATGGGCGGGGCCGGCAGGGCGGTCGCACCCTCTCCGGCGGCGCGGGCGATGTCTCCGTTCCAGAGCAGGACCGCGACGGTCAGCAGGATCGCCGCGCCCGAGGAGGTTCCCATCGGCATCGGCGGGGGCGTGGGGAAGGCTCGCCCATCCCGGGGTTGGGACGGCCGCAGCAGCGCCGCGCCGAGTGCCAGCAACAGCCCGGTCCGCAGCACGGTCAACAACCGCTCGAGGGACATGGGGATGAGGACGGGTCGCACCCTCTGGGATCCCTGGACGGGACCGTTCCAGCCGAATTGCATCGAGCGCCAGGTCCACTCCGGCACTCCCGGGCCGGTCTGGATCCGCGCCGCATCGTCCTGCCGCAGGTTGTCGAAGGTCCCCGGGGTGACGGCGGGTCGGGCGCTCTCGGCCTCCAACGCTGCGGCACCCTCCGTCAGTCCGTAGCGTTGCAGCAGTTCCTTCGACATCTTCGAGGAAGCCCCGGCTGATCGCCGTGAGGCCGACATCGGGGCCGCCGCCGGTCCGTCCGGGGCCGCCGCCGGCTCCTCGGGCCGCGACATGGGCAGGTCGTGACCCAGTTCGAGCTGCGGGTAGAGGGCCTGCTGCACCTGCCGTGCGACGAAGGGCACGAGGAAAAGCAGCAGCGCGCCGATCGATGCGGCCCGGACCACCGTCAGCAGTCGGCGTCCGAGGCCCTCGGGAAGATGCGGCTCGAGGGCGATGGGCACGAGGAGCGCCAGCCACGGATACCGCGGGGCGCCCGGTTCATGGTAGGCCAGACCGAAGGCAGCGAAGGCCAGAAGCGCCGTCGCCCATCCCCGGATGCGGAACACGGCGAGGGTGAAGACCAGTAGCAGGAAGAGGTCGAGCAATGTCCAGGCGGTGAGCCAGTCGCCCTGGACCCAATCGGCCCCGAAGAGCGCGAAGAGCCGCCAACCGGGGGGCAGGTTCAGGGTGACGCGCACCGATTCGGCGTCGGAGCGCCAGCCCGTCGCCGGCAACGAGGTCGGGTCGGTCAGGCGGCCCGTCGCCTCGAGGTTCAGGTTCCGGGAACGCAGCTCGACGCCGATGGCCCCATTCTCCGGGTTCCGGGTGATGAGCTGCCCCGTCGTGCCGCTCCGGACCGAACCCAACTCCTGGCCTTCGGCGGCGTCCAGACGCCAGACCTGCTGCATCTGGCCCGCGATCAGGTCCCGGAAGGTGAGGCCCCGGCCGTCCCCGTCGAGCCACAGGGTGCGCTCGATGTTCAGGCCGGCGGGCTTCTGTGCACCCATGCCCCGCATCCTCTCCACCAGCCGCACCGGGGTGGCCGTGTCCCACCGGTGGACCGGAAGGCCCTGCCAGGCCTTGGGGAATCGGCTCTGCGACGGATCGACCGCCGGCGGTCCGATGAACTCGAGCACCCGGAACTCGGGTCGGGCCCGGAAGGCCAGCAGCGCCTCCGCGGCGGCCCTTCGAGCCCCGTCCGCGAAGCGGACCTCGCGGGGGTTGTCGGTGCGGAACGCGTCGAGGCGGATGGTCCAGGAGCCGGCCCTGACCTGGGCCTTGGCGCGGCCCGCGTCGTCGACGCTGACGGGAATGGGCGACTGGATCGCCGCCACCCTCCAGCCCTCCGGCAACAAGGTGCCCAGGTCCTCCTCGCGACTCTTGCCCGCGACGGTCAGTTCGACCTCCTGGTGCCACCAGAGCGGAATCCCGTCCTCGAGCATCGAGAAGAGCTTCACGCCGAGGAAATTGCTTTCGCGTGTCTCGGTGGAGGCGTCGCGCCGCAGCCAGAGCAACCCCTGCGCATCCCAGGCGGGCTGCTCCACCGGGCGGCCGTCCCGCTCGAGGGACAGGACTCCCAGCGCGGGCGGGATCCGCAGGTTCTGGGGAGGTTCATTCCAGCGGAAACGACCCTCGATGCGGAGGTCCCCGGTCGGGAGCTTGACCGACGGGACCCCCTCCCGATCCAGGACCACCGCCGGCCTGCCGTCGACCCTCACCTCCTGGGGCCAGGCATCGGCCCCGCCCGGTAGGGGGACCCAGGCCTCGTGGAAGGCGGAGACCACCATCGCGAACCGCGCCCCGGAGTTGGTCACCTGGAGCTCCAGGCGTGTCGGCCAGAAGCACCGGTGGGCCCGCGGATCGGAATAGGAGGTCGGGCAGAACCGGTGCGGGTCGTTCCAGGTGGCCCAGGATTCCCAGGGCTGCAGCGCCGGGGGGATCCTGCGCGAGTCCTGTGCCCGCACCGTGGATGCGGGTGATGCCAGGGCCAGGAGGGTCAGGAGGAGCAGGCCGATCGCGGAGTTCATGGGGAGATTCTGCAGTCCGGGTTCAGGATCGGCCCATCGATAAACCTGATGGCCGCATCGGGGAAACCAATTCGGCTTCCGGCGCCCCCCGCGGTCGCGTTCGGGGTCGGTTGACGGACGGACCAACCGGTGGCAGTAGGCAGGGGTCCGGTCGCCCGAACCACCCGACCTCCGCTCCCCCATGCCGACAACGCCTTCCGCAGTTCCCCAGCAGACGAACGCCGTGCCTCCCGACTCCATCGAGTGGGGATTCCAGCGGATGGACGAGGACATCCGGTGGCTCGCCGATTCGTTGGCGGGGGTGCTCGAGGGTCTCGGCGAGGCCGGGCTGGCCCGGTGGATTCCGTGGCGCGATGGGGGCGGACCGTCGACCGGACCCGGGGTCGAGCCTCCGCCCCGGTTGGGTCTGGCCCTGGCCCTGGCCTTCCAGCTTCTGAACACGGTCGAGGAGAGGGTCTCCGAGACGCTGCGCGAGCGTCGGGAGGAGTCCGGATCGCCGGAGGCGGAACGCGGCCTCTGGTCGGACCAGTTGCGGGAGCTCGTGCGCGCCGGCGGCACACCCGAATCGATCCTCGAGGCCCTCCGATGCGTGGAGGTCGAGCCGGTGTTCACGGCCCACCCCACGGAGGCCAAGCGGTCCTCGGTGCTCGAGCAGCATCGTCGTCTCATGCAACTGCTCCAAGGCGCGGTCGACGCCGGGTCCCGACGTGCCCGGAGCGATGAGCTGTCGGCCCTTCTGGAACGTCTCTGGCGGACCGGTGAGATCCTCCTCGAGAAACCCACCGTGGCCGACGAGCGACGCAACGTCCTCAATTACCTCCGGGATGTGCTGCCCGGCGTCCTGCCCGAGCTCGATCGCCGCCTCCGGCAGGCCTGGGAGAGGGCCGCGCTGCCGCCATCCGCCCTCGATGCCGGCGCGGCCATCCCCGCCCTGCGCTTCGGGACCTGGGTGGGGGGCGATCGCGATGGTCACCCGGGGGTGACGGCCGAGGTGACGGCCGAGACCCTCGAGCGTCTGCGCGCCAACGCCCTGGTGGTCCTGCACCGTCAATTGGGGGCCCTGGCGGAGCGGTTGCCGCTGTCGGAGTGGATCCAGCCGGCTCCGGGGAGTCTCCGTGACCTCCGTGACCGGACGGTGGGACTGCTGGGTGAGGTGGCCAAACCCATCCTCAGGATGCATCCGGGCGAGCCCTGGCGGCAGACGGTGGAGCTGCTGGCGGCCCGGCTCCCGGTCGAGTTGCATCCCGGCCAACTGGCGCGGGTCCTCGACGAACCGGGACGCTACCGGCGTCCCGGGGAGCTCGATGCCGATCTGCGGACCCTGGAGGCGTCCCTGGTCGAGGCCGGTGCCGCGCGCCTGGCCGTCCACGATGTGGCCCCGGTGCGGAGGGTGCTCGCCACCGTCGGGTTCCATCTCGCCAGCCTCGACATCCGCCAGAATTCCGCCTTCCACGACCGGGCCCTGCGTCAGCTCCTCTGCGCGGCCGGCATCGACGCCTCGCAGTGGGAGGAGTGGACCGAGACCGAGCGGCTGCGCCTGCTCGAGCGGGAGATCCGTTCCCCCCGGCCCTTCCTGCACCCCTCGGCCTCGGCCGGTCCCGAGGCCGACGCCGTGCTGGCGACCTACCGTGTCCTGGCCGGGCACCTGGCCACCCAGGGCGCCGACGGCCTGGGGGCGTTGATCGTCAGCATGACCCGCAGGCTCTCCGACCTGCTTGCCGTTTACGTGTTGGCCCGTGAGGCCGGGCTGCTGCGGCTCTATCCCGAGGGGATGGTCTGCCTGTTGCCGGTGGTGCCCCTGCTCGAGACCGTCGAGGACCTGGAGCGCGGGCCGGAGATGCTCCGGGCATTCCTCGAGTTCCCGGTGACGCGCGCCAGCCTCGCCCATCACGCCGCGCGGGCGGGGCGTCCGGGCCGGCTGTTCCAGCAGGTCATGGTGGGATACTCCGACTCCAACAAGGACGCCGGCATCATGGCCAGCCAGTGGGCCCTCCAGCGGGGTCAGGCCCGGTTGGCAAGGGTCGGCGAGCAGGCCGGTGTCCACATCCAGTTCTTCCATGGGCGCGGCGGCACCATCAGTCGCGGCGCGGGCCCGACCCACCGGTTCCTCGAGGCCCTGCCCCCGGGATCGCTGTCCGGCGCGATCCGCCTGACCGAGCAGGGCGAGACCATCGCCCAGAAGTACGGGAACCCGGGCACCGCGCGCTACAACCTGGAGCTCCTCATGGCCGGTGTCACCGCCACGACCTGGCATCACCGGCGGGGCGGGGGATTCCCGGAGGTGCTCGTCCCGCTGCTGGACCGTCTGGCGGCGGAGTCGAGCCGCGAATACCGCTCGCTCCTCGAGTCCGATGGCTTCCTCGCCTTCCACCGGCAGGCCACGCCGCTCGACGCCCTGGAGAACACCCGCATCGGGTCCCGCCCCTCCCGTCGGACCGGCCAGGCGAGCCTTGCGGATCTGCGCGCCATCCCCTGGGTCTTCTCGTGGACCCAGGCCCGCTTCTACCTCACCGGATGGTACGGTGCCGGCAGCGCCCTCGAAACCTTGTCGGAGGCCGAGGCCGGACTGCTCCGGCAAAAGGTCCGGTCGGTGCCCTTCCTGCGATACCTGTTCACCAACATCGAGACCTCTCTGGCCAGCGGAGACCTCGAGATCATGCGCGAGTACGCCGGTCTCGTGGAGGATCCCGAGCTTCGCGAGCGGATCTGGCGGCGCATCGAGGCCGAGTGGCACCGCACCCACCGCAGCCTGTCCCTCGTGCTGGGCACCGAGTTCGCGCGTCACCGACCCCGCCTCGGGCGCACCCTGGCTCTTCGGGTCGACCCCCTGCGGACCCTCCATCGTCAGCAGATCGCGATGCTGCGCCGTTGGCGGTCGCTGAACCGGGCCGGCGATTCCGAGGGGGCCGAGGCCTGTCTGCCGGACCTGCTGCTGACGGTGAACGCCATCGCCAGCGGGCTTCGCACGACGGGTTGAGGTTCCCCGCGCAGCCCTTCCGGGAGCGGGGGGACTCACGGGGCGCCTTGGTTCTGGACGGCCGCCTTGTTGCCGCGTCGCCGTCGCCGACCACGGGGCGGGGGGGGGCGATGCGTTGGGGGCGGGTTCCCCGAGGATGTGTCCGGGGAGGCGTGGGAATGGCTGCCCGCTCCTAGAGGATTGCAGCGGTGCCTCACGGAGGGCCGCCCGCAGCGGATGCGGATGGGTTGCATGGTGGATGGGGTTTCCGGTGGTCGGGCCATGCCGGGAAACGGCCCTGGTCCACCGTTGATGATGCCCCTCCGATGCCCCTCCCTCCATGGGGCTCTTCCCCCGCCTCCGCCCCCGGGTTCGTGTCCGGGGTGGGATCGGGAACCCTCGCCCTGTCCCGTCCGGCGACGGGGTCGGCGGCGGCCTTCAATCCCTCCGTGTCAGCCAGCAGCACCGTTCCTCCATCTCCGCGACTCCGGCGGCCTGGAACCGCGGGTTCCCCTCCTCGGTCCGGATGGCCAGGGTCTCGATGGAGAATCGTTCCCCGAAGAGTCGCTCGATGGTGGCGGCATCCACCGACCACGGTGGGCCCTCGATACGGGACTGGTCGTAGGCGAACGAGATCAGGAGCAGGTGACCACCCGGTCGCAGCATCCGGTGGAGGCCATCGACGTAGCGCTCCCGGCAGCCGGGATCCAGTGCCACCAGTGCCGCCCGGTCGAAGATCACGTCCACGGGCCCGCCCAACAGCGTCGGGTCCAGCCTCAGCGCATCGCCCCGAAGCAGGCTCAGGCCCGGGGTCCGGTGGCGGTCGTAGGTGGCCTCACCCTCCCCGAGGCGTTCGGCCGGGGCCGAAAGCCCTTGTTCCCGGAGGAAATCCTCCACCGCACGCGCCACGAATTCGCAGCCGATCACCTCGTGTCCGCGGTCCCGCAACCAGACGAGGTCGACGGTCTTGCCGCACAGCGGCACGTACACCCGGGAGCCCGCCGGAAACCGCCGTTCCGCCGCCACCAGCCAGTCATGGGGTTGGCCCAGGTGGAATCCGATCTGCCCCTCCTGCCACCGTTCTTTCCAGAATTCGTGCTTCATGCCGGTCGCCCGAGGGGATCACCGGCGCGGGACCTTGAACAGATCCGAAGCGCCGCCGCACGTTCTCGGTGGGCTCCTGCGCGGACCGGGGTCATCGGAGGTTGTCAGTTGTAACCGACGGGCATACCTCCCGGTCGTGATCCGGAAGCGCAGGATTCCCGTGCCATGAAGCTCAGCCTCTTCAGCGACTATTCCCTCCGCGTGCTCATCTACGCCTCGTTGCAGGACAAACGCTTCCAGTTGAAGGAAGTCGCCCAGGCCTATGGCATCTCCCGCAATCACCTGGCCCAGGTGGTCCACCGCCTCGGCCAGTTGGGGTATCTCGAGACCCGCCGCGGCCGGGGTGGCGGGTGCCGATTGGCCCGCCCCGCCGGGGAGGTCCGGTTGGGTCAACTGTTCCGTCAGACCGAGGACCAACCCGCGATCGTCGAGTGCTTCGACCATAAGACCAACACCTGCCGTTTGGCCGGGAATTGCCGGATCCAGGGGGCCTTGGCGCAGGCGATGACGGCCTTCTACTCCAGCCTCGACCAGCATACGCTGGCCGACGTCGTGGCCGGCACCCATGGCGAGGTGATCTCCCGGATCCTCCTGTCCGCCGCGTCCTAGCCGCCGCGTCCGAGCCGGTGCGGCCCCCGGTAGCCCCGGGAGGCCATCGTGGGGGCTCAGCGGGTCGGGAAATCCGAACGACCATCGCCGTCGGCATCCAACGAGGTCAGGTCCATGAAGACGTATGGGCGCTGGTAGGCCTCCTGTCCGGCGCCGGCATAGCTGACCCAGAGGCGGAGGGCCGTGGCATCGAACACCGCGTTCATCACGTTGCCTCCCTTGATGGGGATCCGGTTGGCCAGGTCGATGAGCCTCGGACCGTTCAACCGTCCCCGCTGGGCCCGGAGCGTCGGGAAGGCCCCCCGGCCCTCGTCGTGGTACACCACGCAGGAGAGCACGCTCGGGGCGAGTTCGTCGGAGGCGTCGGCGTCCTTCCAGACGTCGATCCCCGGCTTGGCCCGCCCACCCCCGGTGTGGGCGCGGACCTTCACCGAACGCTTCTCGGTACGCCCATCCCCGAAGACGAAGTGGTAGGCCTTCGTGGGCGGGATGCGTCCGAAGAGTTCCAGCGTCTCCCCGAGCGTGTCGGCGTCGAAGAGCAGCGACCGGAACCACGAGGTGAAGTGGGGCGCATGCAGGTCGTAGGGCATCTCCTTGGCCGAGGCGTCGCCGATCTCCGAGAGCACGATGCCGCGGGCGTTCATGCCGCAGTGCGCGCCGAGGAACCCGGCGAAGGAGGGGGTGACATGGGCGTGTCCCCGATCCGGCAGGTAGACCACCAGCACCGGGAACTCGTGGGCCCCGGCCTTGAGCGACCAGTCGAGGTTGCGCGTCTGGTAGAGGTGTCCATCCTCGGTGGCCTCGCCCCAGGCGGCGATGCTGCTGCACGAATAGGGCATCAGCAGCGGCAGGCAGTGGATGTGCTGGAGCAGGCGGACGGGTTGACCGCTGCCCTCGGCGAGCCCAGCGATCTGCTGGAGGACGCGCGGATCGGTGTGGCCCGAGGTGAGGGCCCAGGCCTGATCGAGGGCCTCGTCGGACATCTGCAGTTCGCGCTTGAAGCCGGAGACCGTCGCCGGGACCAGGGTCGCGATCTCCTCTCGCATGAGCCGGCCCAGGTGCCAGCCCATCTGGAAAGGCGTCCCGCGCACCACCGCCACGGGCACCCGGGCGATGCCATTGGAGAGACTCAGCCGATGGCCCGACCCGCCGGGGTCCCGGGTGACCGGCACCGGGGCCGCCGGCCTGGTCCGCGGGACGGAGTCGCCGCGGATGCCAGCGTCCTTGGGAGACTCGGCGCTCAGGGGCCCGGTCAGGATCGAGGCGGCGAGCAGGGCGCGGGCGACGACGCGGGAGATCGGAGCCGGAGGCATGGTCCCAGACTGCACGCTCAGGACCGCCGACGCCAGCAGGGGATTCCGGTCGCGGCCACGGTGGCGGCGAGACGGAGGGCCGATTCCATGCTGGAGGGGTCGGCCAAGCCCTGTCCGGCGATGTCGTGGGCCGTCCCGTGGTCGGGAGACATGCGGACGAACGGGAGGCCCAGGGTCCAGTTCACCCCGGTGTCGAAGGCCACCATCTTCAACGGGACCAACCCCTGATCGTGGTACATCGCCACCACCGCGTCATGGTCGCCGCGGAAGACCTGGTGGAAGAGCGTGTCGGCCGCGAAGGGACCGCGGGCGTCGCATCCCCGGGCCCGTGCCAGGGCGACCGCAGGAGCCACCGTGGTGATCTCCTCGCGTCCCAGGTGACCGCTCTCGCCCGCATGCGGATTGAGTCCGCAGACACCGACGCGCCGTCGGGGCAGCCCCAGCAGTCCGCAGGCATCGGAGGTCAGGGAGATGACCTCGCAGATGCCTTCGGGGGTCAGCGCCGCCGGGACCCCGGCCAGGGGCAGGTGGGTCGTGGCCAGCGCGACCCGGAGCCAGCGCCCGGCGGGGTCGTGCCCCAGCAGCATCATGGCGAAGCGCGAGACCCCGGCCAGTTCGGCCAGGAATTCGGTCTGGCCCACGAACGGCACCCCGGCCTCCAGGATCGAGGCCTTGTGCACCGGGGCGGTGACCAGGCCTGCGAATTCGCCCGACAGGCAGCGCGTCGCTCCTTCACGCAGGGTGGCCACGGCCTCCAGCGCGGCCCTTGGGTCGCCCGCGGTCAGGTCTTCGGGCAGTTCGCCCTCGGAGACCGGCAACGAGTACACCCGCGACGGTTCCGAATCGGACCCGCGCCACAGGGGCAGGTCGGATTCGAGGCCCATCAGGCCGCAGAGCCGACGCACCACGCCGGGGTCGCCGATCAGGACGTAGCGCAGGTCGTTGTCCTCGGCGGCGAGCCGTGCCACGGCCCGCAGCGCCACCTCCGGTCCGATGCCGGTGATGTCACCCAGGGTGATGCCGAGGATCATGCGGCGGAGTGGGCATCCGGCGGAGTGGACACCCGTTCAGAAGTAGCGGACGAAGCCCTTCTTGCGGAGCTTGGCCAGCCACTGCTTCTGGAGACGCTGGCGCTCGGAGTCCTTCAGCAGGGTCACGATCTCCTGCCGGGCCTCGGACAGCGACTTGACGCCGGCCTCCTGCTTTTCCTCGACCTTGAGGATGAAGCGCGAACCCTGCACCTCGACGATGTCGCTGATCTGGCCGACGGGCAGGCCGAAGGCCGTCTTCCGAAGGGCATCGTTGAGGGAGATCTCCTCGGTCCACCCCCGATCGCCGCCCTTGTAGCGTCGGGCGTCGTCGGAGAACTCCGTGGCGACCTTGGCGAAATCCGTACCCCCCTTCAGCTGGGCCAGGGCCTGCGAGGCCAGCTTGGCCCCCTCCTCGGGTGAATGCTTCGCGCGGTCGATGACGATCATCCGCAGCTTAACGCGGTTGCCGATGCGGAAGCGGGCCTGGTTGGTCTGGTAGTAGTTCTGGATCTTCTTGGGCGAGATGATGAGTTCGTCGCGGATGTAGCGGGCGCTCATCTGGTAGACGATCATGTCGTCACGCTCCTCCTTCTTGAACTGCTCGAAGGTGCGGTTCTCGGCGCGCAGGGTCTTGGTGAGGGCCACGCGGTCGCCACCGAATTGCCTGCGGATCCGCTCGCGGACCTGGTCGTCGACGTAGGATTCCGGGAAGGAATACCCCTTCTCCTTGAACTCATCGAGGATGAGCTGGCGGTCGATGAGCTGTTCGAGTTGGTCCTCGAGGATCTTGGCGCGACGGGTGAGGTACTGCTGCTCCGAGGTCGCCGTGCGGGCGGCAGCGGTGAGCTCGCGCTGGGCGGCGCCCAGCACCTCGTCGCGGCTGATGACCCGGTCGTTGACGATGGCCTGGATGCCGTTGAAGGGCACCGGTGCCTGGGCCGAGGCGGGGCGCATCGACGCCGCCACGATCGCCAGCAGCCAAGCCCACCGGAACAGACGCTTGCCAATCATGGGCCGACACTAGGAACCGCTCCCGGCAGGGTCAATGAGTCTGGAGGCACCTCGCGGATGGCCCCGCCATCCCCGGGTTCAGGGGGTCAGGCGCTTCTTCGCCTCGGCCGGGACCTCCACGGTGGTGGTGCCCACGTCGCGGATCTCCCAGGTGGTCGTGCGGGCCATGTCGCGGTCCTCGCCGTTCACCGTCAGGGTGGCCGAGACCTTCAGGCGTGCCTTCTGGACCTTGCCGTCCTTCAGCCAGAACTGCACCGAACCCTTGGCATTCTTGGGTTCCGGCGGCGTCTGCCCGCCCGGGCGTCCGCCCCGGCCCATCAGTGCGAATTCCTTGGCGCCCTCCTCCGACAGTTCCCCGGAGACCGCTCCGCCGTCACCGGCCTTCAGGTCCTTCGACTTCTCGGCCAGCTTGGCGAGCGATGCGGCCGGGAGCGGGTTGCGGAGCAGTGCCCCGGCGCGCATGCCGCCCCGGTTGCCCCCGCCGCCGCCTGCGGCTTGGCGAAGCTCCTCGGCGGTCTTCCAGCCCTCGTCGGTGCTCGCGACGCCCTGCGTTCCCTGGAGCACCGCGGTCGTGGTCGTGCCATCCCGCTCGCTGGTGATCACCGCCGCGCCCCCCTTGACGGCCTTGCCCTTCACCGGGGCCGGCGTCCATTGGCCGCCCTCGATCTCGGTGGTGGCGGTCCAGGAGTAGTTCGCGGCCTCGGCCAATGCGCGCGTGGCCGAACGGACGTCCTCGGCGGCGTCGGCAAGCAGACCTGGGCTGCCCAGCGACAGAAGGGCGACGAGGGTGGAGAGGGTCCGGAGGGATTTCATGGAGGGTTCGTCGATGATGGGATCACCGGAGGAGACCGGGGGGTGCGGCGACGGTTACGGGACGGGTTTCTCATGGACAACCGGCGCGGGAGCCCGTTGTTTGGGGTCTCCGCTTGGCCAACAAATACAACTTCCAGCTCCGCAGCGAGGACCGGCACCGGCCGTTTCCCCACAAGGTCATCATCGGCCAGGGGGTCAACGAGTCGGTGCGCCATGTGGGCCTGAAGTTCCTGGCCTACGCCCTGTTCTTCCACGAGCGCATCCAGATCGAGACGGAGGTGCAGGACGATTCGATCCCCTTCGTGCCCGACCTCGCCGTCATCGGCTACGACATGCGGCCCACGCTCTGGGTCGAATGCGGCGAATGCACCGTGTCCAAACTCCACAAGCTGGCCGTGAAATGCCCCGAGGCCGCGATCTGGGTGGTCAAGCGCAGCCGGGCCGAGGCGGATCACCTTCTGGCCGCCATGGAGAAGGAGGAGTTGCGCCGTGGACGCTATGGCGTGGTGGCCTTCGACCCCGACTTCTTCCAGGAGTTCTGCGGGCTGGTCCGCGAGCGCAACGAATTCCACTGGTTCGACGGCGGGATCGATGCCGGTCAGGCCCGGTTCGAATTCAACGGGCTCTGGTTCGACATCGAATTCGAGGTGCTGCGGCGCTGAACGACCGGGGATCGGTCCCGTCGATGCCTTCGACCCTGTACTCGCCTCAGAGCACGTGCCGCCCGGTCTCGCGCAGCCAGGCCTCGGCGGCCTCGTAGCCGGGGCACAGGCGTTCGACCTCCTGCCAGAATCGGGGCGAGTGGTTGAGGTGCCGCCGATGGGCCAGCTCGTGGAGGATCACGTAGTCGCGCACCCACTCCGGCACCTGCACCAGTCGCCAGTTCAGCGAGATCTCGCCGCGTGGCGAACAGGAGCCCCACCGGGTCCGTTGGGCACGCACCGAGATCGTGCTCACCGGGATGCCGTGGGTCGCGCTCAGTTCCTGCACCCGCTGCGGCAGCTCGCGTTGGGCCAGTCGTTGCAGGGCCGCCCGTGCCCTGGCCGGCAGATCCCGTTCCTTCAACCGCGGCATGGGCATGGGATGGGTTCCGATGCACAACGTCTTTCCGTCCTCGGAGACCGAGACCGCCTCGAACTCGCCCCGGAACCGGATCTGCACCGGGCCCTTCGACGGATCGGTGGGTCCGGTGTTGGCCCGTTGGATGCGTGCACGCTCGGCCAGCCATTGCACGTGCTGGAGCAGGAAGTTCCGGGCGCCGGGCATCGAGCCGTAGCGGGGCAGGGTGACCCGGCCGGAGCCGTCGCGGCAGAGGGTCAGGCGGAAGACCCGGGCCCGTGGGTGCCGGATGAAGTGCACCTCGACCGAGGTGGCTCCTACCAGGACGGTCTCCGAGGCCACCCACTTGCCGCCGCCCGGCACGGGCGAGGACGGATCCCTGGGGGTCGACCGTTGGAAGAGGTCCAGCTGCACCTCAGCGGGGGCCAGGATCGAGCGGATGAGTTGCAAAGGCGTTTTCCAACACGGGCCGGCCATGGATCAGGTGCTCCTGGATGATGGTTTCGAGGACATCGGGCGTGCAGCGGTGATACCAGGTCCCCTCCGGATACACCACCGCGACGGGGCCGTGGGCGCAGCATTGGAGGCAATTGGCCTTGGTGCGGAACACCGAGGCCCGCGGGCCGACGAGTCCCAGTTCCTTCAGGCGGCGCTTCAGGTACTCCCACGACTCCAGGCCCGCCGCCGGGTCGCAGCACTTGGGCTTGGAGGCGTCCGCGCAGAGGAGGATGTGCCGTTGGACCGTCGGGATGCCGAGATGGTCGGCGATCGCGCTCAACTCTTCGGAGGGACTGGCCACGCCCGAATGAACCACAGCCCGGCCGCCGGGGCAAAGGCTCTCGGCACCCCTGTCGGCACCCCCGTCCTCGGGCCCGGATGCGGACGTCGCCGGGGCGTCTGCGGGGTCTTTCCCGAGGCCGGTCGGGGAACCGGCCCTCCTTGCCCTCGGCCCCTCCCTGACGGAGACTGGCAGGCACCATGGCCGTCGCCATCGCCCGTCAACCTCCGTCCGATCCGGTGCTCCAGTTCACGGTGTTCATCCCGAACCGTCTGGGACGCCTGCACGAGGTCACCCGCCGGCTCTTCGAGCGTTCGGTGCACATCCTGGCGCTGACGGTGCTCGACACCACCGACAGCACCATCCTGCGGATCATCGTCGACGATCCCGACCTCGCACGGAGCCTCCTCCAGGAGCATGCCTTCGCCTTCACCGAGACGCCGGTCGTGGTGGTCGAGATCGCCGGCGAGCGCCAGCTGCAGGATGTGCTGGCGGCGCTGGTCGAAGCCGAGTTGAACATCCACTACACCTATCCCTTCCTGAATCGGCCGGCCGGCAAGTCGGCCCTGGTGCTCAACGTCGAGCACCCCGAGGTGGCGATCGACAGCCTGCGTCGCCACCAATTCACCGTGCTCTACCAGGGGGACGTGTCGCGTTGAGTCCGGGGGCCGGCGATGGATCACCGCGGCAGCACCGCAGGATTCAGGCGATCCGTCGCAGGACCTCATCGACCAGCGCCTCGGGCGGGCGTGAGATGTCGAGGGTGATGGCGTCGTCGGGCGATTCCAGGGTTGCGAACTGGCTGTCGAGCAGGCTCACCGGCATGAAGTGGCCCGATCGGGCCCGCATCCGGCCCTCGATGAGTTCCCGCGAACCGCTCAGATGCACGAAGCGCACCCAGGGCTCCCCGCGTCCGAGGGTGTCGCGGTACGATTCCTTCAGGGCCGAGCAGGCGATGATCCCGCTGCGGCCGGCGGCGTGCTCGGACTCCATGTGGGAGCGGATCGCCTGCAACCAGGGCCAGCGGTCCTCGTCCTGCAGGGGAATGCCGGCCTTCATCTTGGCGATGTTGGCCGCGGGATGGAACCCGTCGGCATCGCGGAATTCCCAGCCGAGACGACCGCCCAAGGCCTGACCCAGCGTGGTCTTGCCGGAGCCGGCCACCCCCATGACGACGAGAAACATGGTGTTTGAAATCCAAGCTCGGGTTCAGGCCGTGGAGCCGCGGGGCCGTCGGGCCTCACATGCCCATGATCTGGTAGCCGCTGTCCACGTAGAGCACCTGGCCCGTGATGGCCGCGGCCCCGTCGGAGGCCAGGAACACGCCGGTGTGGCCCAGTTCGGAAGGCTCCACGTTGCGCTTGAGCGGCGAGTGGGCCTCGTAATGCTTGAGCATGTCGGTGAAGCCGGCGATGCCGCGGGCGGCCAGCGTGTTCATCGGGCCGGCGCTGATGCAGTTCACGCGGATCTTCCTGGGGCCCAGGCTGTAGGCCAAATACCGGGTGGACGATTCGAGCGAGGCCTTGGCCACGCCCATCACGTTGTAGTGGGGGATGACCTTCTCGGCGCCGTAGTAGCTCATGGCCACGATGGATCCGCCCTGGTCCATGAGCGGAGCCGCCTCGCGGGCCAGACCGATCAGCGAGTAGGCGCTCACGTCGTGGGCCACCCGGAAAGCCTCGCGGCTGGTGTTCAGGAAATCGCCCTCGAGGGCCTCCTTGGGCGCGAAGGCCACCGCGTGCAGCAGCAGGTCCAGACGCCCGAACTTCTCCTTCACCGCGCCGAACACCGAGCGGATCTGGTCGTCGCTGGTGACATCGCAGGGGAGGATCAGCGTGTCGGCCCCGAAGGTGCCGGCCAGTTCCTCCACGTTGTCCTTCAGTCGCTCGCCCTGGTAGGTGAACGCGAGCCTTGCGCCCTCGCGGTGCCAGGCCTGGGCGATGGCCCAGGCGATGGAGCGCTTGTTGGCGACGCCGAACACGATGCCGAGTTTGCCTTCGAGGAGTCCCATAAAGAGACGGCAGTGTGGGAAAACACCGGCCCGGGGGCAAGACCGGCCGAGGAATGGGTCCAGGTGTTGTTCAAGGCGTTGGCCGAGGAGGCATCGGCCCCCTGCGGCGATCCGGATTCGGCGGGATGGTTTCCCGGGGTACCCTTCCGGGCCGTCGTCTCCCGCGACCCGTCCGCACCGATCGCCACGCCGTCGGCCGGCAGATACCGCAGGGCGCTGTCGGGACAGTCCCACGTGGCCCAGCCCAGATTGAGGTTGCGGTAGAAGCCTTCGAAGGAGGTGATCTCGATCGACTCGACCTGGTACAGGTCGCCGGCGATGGCCTCGACGGAGATCCAGCGCGTCTCGTAATCGCCATACACGCTCGGGATCTTCCAGACATGGGTCTTGGACCGACCGGATCGGGTCTTTCCGATCATCGTCACGAAGGTGCAGTCGTCACCGCAGCTGTCCTGGATCTCGAGGCTGACCCAGACCACCCGTTTTTTCGCGGTCGGCGGGCATCGGAAGACATGCAGGCCCTTTTCACCCCGGTTCGCGTTGGGCGTCCACGACTCCACGATCCGGGACCCACCGGCCGGGTCGACCTCCGTCACGATGGAGCGATCGGCGGCCACCGAAGTGTCCGTGGTCGCCAACAGTGTCGTCTTCGGCGGCACGAGGGCGACCCGCACCGGAGACAGGCGGGTCTTCTCATCCGGGTCCTTCGGGCAATAGGCGAGGAACTGCACCGTGTCGCGGAGTCCGGCCATGAACGGCGGGGCGTAGTAGGACACCGCATTCGGTTCGCCGTTGGGGTGGAAGGGTTTTCCGTCCGAGGCGCTGGCCCACTCGAAGGTGGGCGCGCTGTCGTACCGGCGCCACGGCCAGGGGAATGCGGGCGAGGGGGCCGCCAGCAACCACCCGTACCCGGAACGCACGGCCAACCGGGTCTTGGCGGCATCCACCGAATAGTACAGGCAGGTGCAGCCGCCGGCCTCCAGTTCGATCGACGGTCCTTCGCCGCGTCCCGGCAGTCGGAAGGGAACGGCCTTCTCGGGCACCGTTTGGCGGATCCAGGCGAGCATCGCCTCCTCGGAGGCGGGTTCCGTCGCCGCGAGG
>JBEGWF010000083.1:0-17896 GCA_041177965.1 Verrucomicrobiota bacterium
CCCCGGAATATCCGGGGCGGTTCCTGGATGACCGCGAGGCCGTGACCTACTTCACCCGGTACTTCACCTGGTACGACACCGAGCACTACCACTCGGGCATTGATTTCGTCACCCCACAGCAGGCCCACGAGGGGCAACGATGGACCATCGTGGAGGAGCGAAGGGCCAAAGCCTTCTCCCAGCGCCGCCGGCGCCGGGAGGAAAACCAAAGGAAATCCGGCGTGCAAAAAACCAAGAACCAAGGAACCTCAACCGACCAGCACCTCATAGCGTAAAAGATCAACCTCTGAGGTCATTGATCAAAAAACGCGCCGCATGCCACGCAAACTGATCATTGATAACGTGTAAACCACTTTGGTACTTTTAGAGACCTTTGAATTTATTTTTAAACATCCAAACAGTGCTGGGAATCAGCAAAAACAAAAACGCACCGGTCACTATATTCTGAACAGCATCTTCACTCATACCCAGCCAACCAAAAATGTCGCCAAAGCACTTGCACGGAGCTGGCTCTTTCGCAAGAAACAAAGCCCCTCGGTAGATGGCAAATTGGAGGGATAACCAAAAAATCATCTTGATTTTGGTTTCGCGCGAAAAATCTTTTGAAAGTAAAATGACAGCCAAGGCTACTTCTACGAAAGCAACACCCGAAAATAATTGGCGATTTGTAATAAAACTGAACAAGGGATTCATTTTTGATAAGAAACCAACCTCTTGTTGGAGACCGATCGTTTTACCAAATCCAGCCATCAGCAGCATCACTGCGACCACAAATATGTATGCTTGCCAAACACTGTGATTGGGCATCGGGTGTTTTGAAGCGGACAGGTCCATGTGGATCACCTTTGTGATTGAAATCGAATCAGGTTCAGCATCTCCGAACGATCCAACACGTTGGATTCAAATGTGATATAATTATCATACCTCAAAGACTGCCCCCCCTGAAACGCCGCTCTTGATTGCACATGGCGCGGGCTCTCAAGACATGCTCCGTTGAGCTTTTCCATTTCTTGTCGGTGATGCGCCAAGGATGGGATTCCATCGCGACCAGAGGCGATGAGACCCATTCGAGGAGCGCGCAGGCCAACGCGGCCAGAAGGAGGCCGGGAACGTGCCTCGGGAACCATCGGCCCGAGGTCGCGCGTGGGACTTTCAACCGGCCCTCCAAAGGCGCGAGGGAAACGAGGTTTCGAGGCGGGATCATGCCCGGACCGACAACCCTCTGCCGATCCGGCTCGAGGATGTCCAACGCCATGCAATGGAACCGGAAGTCCGAGGACGACGAGGACACGAGGCGACGCAGAATACAGCCCGGGCGGGGCCTCCGGGATCGAGCGGGTTTGCTGTGGGCTTGGACCACCATCGTCTGAATCCTCGTTTGGACAATCGGATAGTCATAACGCAAGTCTGTCAACCCGATTTAGGGATGTTTCCTGGGTGGTTCCAAGAGCGATTCCGTCGTCACCGGACACCACCTTCTGGCCACATCGGCCACGGCATGGGGCGTATACGGAACTCGACACGGAAACGAGAATATCTGACAGGCTTCGCCCCGGCTCTCAACGCCACTCGACGGCCGGTTCGCCGTCGTCGCGACCGAGGTGAAGGACAATCCGTGACAGGTGGACCGCACCGCCGAAAACGTCTTCGCGGCAGCCGTGGCGGAAGCAGGTCCCAGCGAAACGTGATTCCTCCCGTTGTCGCGGCGGCCGAGGTCCGTCCATGGCTCGTTTTTCTGGACGGCCTCGAGGCGGAAGCGGGGATGAGTGTCTGTGATTCTCCGGTCGACTCGAGCCGGCTCGATCGTGCTCTCCATGGATCGAGAAGAAGGCGGCATCCACCCGGAGGGTGGCCGGTTCAATGGGCCGTTGGGCACCGGCTCGACCGTCCTCAGCGGGCGTCCTCGCGTGAGGAAACCCGGACGGGCCTGACGGAGGGGATCGACGCGGAACCTGCACCAGCGCCAACTGCGCGTCAGGGGGCATTGGCGTTGACGCCCTTGCACCATGCCGCGGTCGATTGCCATCACGTTCCCCAACCAAAGCTGAAGAATTGATGGATCAAATGATACTGCGTCACCATCGACAGGCTGATCCATAGGCACAACCATCTAAACCTGAGTCGCAACAGCATTTCCCCGATCGGCATCAGCAGCGGAATCGCCACGATCGTGAACCGCGAGAACGACAGGAATTGGTTCGTCATGGCCGGGATGAGCAACATCAATTGGGTGGCCAAACACCATGAGGGTCGGATCCGCCACAACCGGAGGACACCCCAGAAAGCCGCGACAAACACCATTCGATCCAACAGGGAACCCGTGGGATTATGGAAGGAAGTGATGTTGAGCAGGCTGTTCAAGAACCTGGGTATATCCGTCACATATCGGAGGCTGGGCTCGTTGATATGATATTTCTGGGCCTCCCAACCTGCCAGCGGATGACCCATGATGCTCCAGATGATCGCGAAATAGACCGACCAGCCTGCCAGGAAAGCCAGGATACAGCCGGCGGCGAACCGGCGCCGCAAATTCAGGAGCCACCAGACCCCCGGAATCACGATCAGGAATATCCCCACCGGTCGAGTCAGGGAAAGACAGAATGCTGCAATCCACGAAATCCAAGACCACCGCCCTTCGGCGAACGCCAGAAAGGAGACGAACAGCAGGAAAAACAACGATTCGGTGAAACCGATCCAGAAGGTCATGGAACTCGGCAACAACAGATTCGCCAAAACCATCCCCCAAGCGATCTGCCTGGAAAACGTCGCCGAGGCCCACCGGAAGAGCAGCACCAATCCCGCGGTCCATAGCACCCCGCTCGCCGCTGCCGCTATCAATGGACTCCAGGTGCTTTCCTGACACCCGAGCAACCGCAGCATCATGGGCCACGCAGGATAAAAGGCGCCGGAACCCTTACCGGGCGAATAACCTATCGATACTATTTCCAAGTACCACTGGACATCACAGGAGGCAAAGTGCAGCAGACTTGGTTCAATCCTTTTGTAATCCCACCGCGGTCGGGCGTATTCGATCAATTCGACGGTGATTCCCAAGGAGTTGTGCCAGGCAACGAAATACACCACAAGCTTGACCAACAATACCACCAGGCACAGATACCCCAACGAAAACCGACACGCGCGCTTCGTTTCTTGAGGTTTCACGGTTGCCGTCAAGCAGAGCCAACCGTTTACCTCACAATTCCTGAAAAACAAAAATATTGAATTCAATTCATTACTAAACGACAGCAGCGTTTTTGAAATTGAATTTTGATAGTTCGCCAAACACCCAGCAGAATATAAATCAATTGGCAAACCAAGTCAAAAAGACCATTTGAACCGATCAACGCACCGAGGCCAATGATGCCTATCAACGCCATCTTTTATAAAAACCAAAGACTTGGAATTAACAAAACATCGATTTAGTGCTATAAAACGGAATTCGATATATAAAAAATGGAAGGGTCAAAACCCTTCCAGCGCCTCAGAGATTACTGCCCTGGGTTCATCGCTTGTAATCACACTGAGTCTTCACCGGGGTGATTTTTGAATCTAGTTTTTGATCTTTGCAGGGAATGTAGCGCTGCGTCATTTGAATGCATGTTCCCCTGATATCTCTTACTTCTCCCCAACCCGAATATTTGGTGGCATCGCAAATGGAAAAACCGAATTCGTCAGAGCACACGCCGGCAAAAGTTCTTTGCCCAACGCATTCAGTTCCGTCAACCTTGACACCTTCCAATCTTGTTCCCGGAAGATTAGGAAGGCAAACAACCTCGTTCCCAGGATAGATGATACCGATTCCTGCAGGCCATTTGTCCCAAAAAGTGGATTTGCACGATTTGAACCACGTGCCCCCGAACAGTGTAGGGGTGATGCTTGCACAGATGAGCGCCACTGCGATTGATTTGTGGTGAGCTTTCATTTTTTGATTCTATGTAAGAATGTTATCTTGACGAATGGATACAAGAATATACAAGCCAATGCACCAACTCCGAACAACTTGAAGAATTGATTTTGTTTATTACCAAATCTGGAATTCCTCTGCCTATTGTACATCGCACCAAACTTCAACTGAGCATCGTTGGTGGATCTCCATTTCTTGTCGGTGATGGAGTAAGGCAAGAATTCCATCGCCACCGTCTCATCCACGTGCCTGAAACGATAATCCTTGAGATGCAGGACTGGACCAATGAATTCAGGACGTGCTTGAACCGCAGCGATCCGTTCCGTATGCGTGATCTTCATTTGATGACGGTCTGCCACACTATCAATTCTGTGGTAGGCGTCCGGGATGTCTGATCCCCGGAGTGTGGTTTCCAATACGAATTCCGTTGGGAGAAGCACCCCATCAAAATCTTGGGGTTGGCTGGCCGTCAACTTTCCCACCACCGAGCCGGAGGATTTTTCTCGAAACGTTTTCCAGGTGCTTTCTACAGTTTGATATTCGCTCTCATTGCTTGGGATTTTCAGTCCAATCGGATCTTTCGGATAATCGTTGATATCAAAAAAGACTGTTGCCCCTTCAACCACAGGAGGCCATTGGCTGTGGAACTTGGATTGAAATCTCCATGCATAGGCGAGAGGATTCTCCTCGGGTCGCATACACAATTGGGGAATCCGCCCAAAATGATTGGTATCGTTTTGGTATCCGGCCGACGCCAGAACAAACCAGACAAACCGCAGTGGCGCCCAGGCATCGAACGGAAATTCATTTCCCGAATAGATGCTCCCGGTGCTGGGGGCCGTTTCATGAGTGAAGGTCTGGGTCTTCCCGGGATTGTCACCGTCGGGAAACTCTCCAGCGTAATACTGCATCGCGATGGTTTCTGTGCCATCGAAACCGATGCAGTAGGTGATCCCTTTCGTGCCTGACGAGTCTCCCTTGAGCAACCACTTGCCGGATTCATCAAGATCCAGTTCGAAACTGCCTTGGTTGGAGTGCCTGATGCTCGCTCCGTCGATCGACAGCGCGCTGAATGATGCCGAGCCGCGAAATCGCATCGCCTTGGATTCGGCCAACAGGGGTGATGTGGCGAGACCGAGGACAGCCAGAGCCGACCCGGCCCGGAGAAGGCAACTGCTTGGCCTCGCGAACCACCGCGTCGAAATCGCGCAAAGGAGGTTCACCCACCCTTCCGAGGCGGCGAGGAGAACCCGGTTTCGCGTCAGGAGCATCGACCGACCTGCGGCGCCTTCCCGGGAAGTCTCCGGAAGGGCCGTGGCCATGCAACCGGAACGGAACGCGGACGAGGCCCAAGACACGAGGCATCGCGAGGCGCGACCCGTGAGGGGACTATCGGATCGAGCGGGATTGCTGTGGGGCCGGTCCACCATCGTCTGGAGACTATTTTGGACAACCTGATAGTCACTTTTCAATGATGTCAATCCGTTTTAGGGATGGTCGACGCTTTGGATCAGGAGCGACTCCGACGGCACCGGACACCACCTTCAAGCCGCAGCGGCCACCCCATCGGGAGAATCCGCGGCTCGACGATGAAACGGGAGTGTCCCGCGGGCTTCGCCGCAGGCCTCGTCACCAGTCGACGCCCGGTTGAACGGGTTCCCGACTGAGGATGCGGGACAGGTGGACCGCGCTGCCGAAGGCGTCTTCGTGGAAGCCGTAGCGGAAATAGCTCCCTGCGAAGAAGACATTCTGACCATTTCCGCGCCGATTGAGGTCCGGCAATGCCTTTTGGGCCTGGATGGCCTCCAGGCTGAACAGCGGATGGGTGTAGGCGATCTTCCGGTGGACCCGGGCCGGATCGATCTCATGCTCGCCGTTGATCGAGACGAAATAATCGTTCTCGGTCCGAAGCCCCTGCAGGCGATTCATCCAGTACACGGTCTGGGGTACCACCGCACCGCCGGGATCGGGCGCCATGCGGTAATTCCAGGCCGACCACGCGAGCCGTGCCTTGGGCATGACACTCCGGTCGCTGTGGACCGTGGCCAGATTGGGCTGATACCGGAAGGCTCCGAGCAGGCGACGCTCGCCGGTGTCGGCATCGGTGAGCAGACGCAACGACTCGTCGGCATGGGCGGCGAGGATGACGGCATCGAACCGATGGCTCGCCCCGTCGGCGGTCGTGACCCTCACGGCCCCGCCCTCGCGACGGACCGACACCACGCCCAGGCCCGTCCGGATGCGGTCGGCGAAGGGCGGGATCAGTCGGCGCACGTACTCGCGGGCGCCCCCGGTGACCGTCCACCAGGGATGCTGCGTGTGGAGCCCCAGAAACCCGTGGTTGTGGAAGAACTGGATTAACGTCCGCGCCGGGAACTCCAGCATGAGGTCCCGGGGTGTGCTCCAGACGGCACCGCTCATCGGAATGAGGTAGTACTCCAGGAAATCCCGCCCGTAGCCCCGCTGCTCGACGTAGTCGCCGACGGTGACGGAAGCCCAGCGCGGATCGGACAAGGCCGGCACGGCTTCGGCGTTGAACCGGTTCACCTGCATCAACATCCGCCAATACCGGGGCCGGAGCAGGTTCCGCCGCTGGGCGAAGAGGTGGTTCATGCTGGAACCGGAGAACTCCAGTCCGGTGGGCACGTGCTGCACCGAGAACGACATGTCGGTGCGTTGGACCGGCACCTTCAACTCCTCGAACAGGGTCACCAGATGGGGATAGGTGACCCGGTTGAAGACCATGAATCCCGTGTCGAAGGGAACCGGGCCGGACGGCTCCGACACCTCGATGGTGTTCGTATGGCCCCCGACATGGGCGTTCGGATCGAAGAGGGTGAGGTCGTACTGGCGATGCAGAAAATGGGCGCAACCCAGCCCGGCGATGCCGGTGCCGACGATGGCGAGGGAGGGACGGGAGGACATGGCGACGATCAGGACGATCCTCGGTCATCCTCCCCCAGATCGACCGGAAGTCCAACCCCGAGCCGAGAGCCCCGGCTCCGGGTCACGCCGAACGCCCCTGAAAAGCGCCTTCCTCCCCGCGGGAGGGACATCCTAGGATTTCGCCATGTCGTTGAGCGAAGCGCCTCGCACTCCCAAATGGCCCTATCTCCTGGCCGACGCGGTCCTCGTGGCCACCGCAGCCGCGGTCGCCTGGAAGGCGGCCCCCGTGTGGACCTGGAGGGAGATCTCCCTGGTGGGGGGGCTGACAGGCCTCGGCGCCTGGATCCTCATCCAACCGTTCCAGCGGGACCACGAGGCGGCCGTGAAGCTCTTCGAGCAGGTGAACCTCGCCTCCGCCGCCGAGAAACTGGGATCGCTCGAGAAGGCCGCGCAACAGATCACCACGGCGACGGCCCAATGGCAGGAGGTCCAGGCGCTCTCCGGCCGGACCGTGAAGACCGCGGGAGACATCGCCGGTCAGATCGCCGCCGAGGCCAAGGGATTCTCGGATTTCCTGACCCGCGCCAACGACGGCGAAAAGGCCAACCTGCGCCTCGAGATCGAGAAATTGCGTCGCAGCGAGAAGGAGTCGCTCCAGGTGATCATCCACCTCATGGACCATTGTTTCGCGCTGTTCCAAGCGGCCCTGGCATCGGGCCAACCGAACCTGATCCAGCAGATAGGCAACTACCGCAACGCCTGCATCGATGCCGCCCGTCGGGTGGGGCTCCTGCCCCACGAGGCGCAACCCGGCGAACCCTTCGATGCCGATCGGCATGAGGTCGCCGACGGTTCGGAGACGACACCCGGGGCCACCATCGAACGGACGGTCGCCTGGGGCTACACGTTCCAGGGGGTGGGCATCCGTCGCGTCCAGGTCGCGGTGGGAACCGATCCGGTCCCGCTCGCTCCGACCACCTGAAGGGCGGGTCGGACGATCCCCGACCGTTCCGATCAGACCGTCGGCCGGGGATAATCCGGAAAGAGGCGCACATCGATGGCCTCCATGCCGGCGGCCCGGATCGATTCCATGCCGAGATCGGTGTCCTCGAAGGCGCGGCAATGTGCGGGATCGACGCCCAATTGCCGGGCGGCCTCTAGGAAGATGTCGGGGGCGGGTTTCTGGCGCACCACATCCTCGCTGGTGACGATGGCCCCGAACCAGTCGAGGATGCCCAGGTGACGCAGGACCGTGGGGATGCCCGGACGCGATCCGCCGGTGGCGATGGCCATGGGCAGCACCCCGAGGTGCCGACGGGCGATCTCCACGACGGGTTCCACCGGTCGCACCTCGTGCAGGAACTCCAGGTAGGCCGACTCCTTCTCCTTGGCGATCGCCACGGGGTCGAGGCCGCGGATCCCCTGCTCCTCGAAGAGCATCCTCAGGATGTTGCGACCCGGGACACCTCCCAGCGCATAGAAGCGGGTCTCGGGGAAATCGATGCCGTAGCGGCGGGTCACCGACTGCCATGCGCGCCAATGCAGCGGCATGGTGTGGGCGACGGTGCCGTCGCAGTCGAAGATCAGGGCCTTGGGGGTTTCGAGGGAGGGCATGGGTGTCGCGGATGGGGTCAGGCTTCGATGGCCGCAAGGCGGCGCTTCACTTCGTCGTCCATCAACGGGTCGATGATGGGGTCCAGGTCGCCCTCCATGAAGGCGGCCAGGTTGTAGAGGGTCAGTTCCAGCCGGTGATCGGTCACCCGGTTCTGGGGGAAATTGTAGGTGCGGATCTTCTCGGAGCGCTCGCCGGTGCCCACCTGATCCTTGCGCTGCTGGGCGTACTTGGCGTTCTCCTCGTTCATCTTCCGCTCCAGCAGGCGGGAACGGAGCACCATCATGGCCTGGGCCTTGTTCTTCTGCTGGGAACGCTGGTCCTGGCAACGCACCTCGAGGCCCGAGGGCTTGTGGAAGATGCGCACGGCCGAATCGGTGGTGTTGACCCCCTGCCCTCCGTGGCCACCGGCGCGACAGACGTTGATCTCGAGGTCTTCGGGCTTGATGACCACATCGACCTCCTGGGCCTCGGGCATCACGGCCACCGTCACCGTGCTGGTGTGGATGCGTCCCTGGGCCTCGGTGGCCGGTACCCGTTGCACGCGATGGACCCCGGACTCGTGTTTGAGGCGTTTGAAGACGTCGTCACCCGTGATCATGAAGATCACCTCCTTCATGCCTCCCAGATCCGACGGACTGGAGTCCATCGGCTCGATCTTCCAACCGCGATCCTCGGCATAGCGGCTGTACATGCGGAGCAGGTCGGCGGCGAAGAGGGCGCTCTCGGCCCCGCCGGCACCGGCCCGGATCTCGAGGATGGTGTTCCGGGAATCGGTCGGATCCGGGGGAATGATCCCGCGCTGCACCGCGGCCGTCAGGCGCACCTCCTCGGCCTCCAGACGTCGGATCTCCTCTGCGGCCAGGACCGCCATCTCGGAACCGGCCGGTTCGCTGGCGAGGAGTTCCCGGTTGTCGGTCAGATCCTGTCGCACCTTCACCCAGGCATCGCCATCGGCCACGAACTGGCGCAGGCGCGCATGCTCCCGCGTGAGCTCCTGGCCCCGGGCCGCGTTGCTGAAGGCGTCCGGAGCACCGAGCAACGCCTCCACTTCGTCGAAACGACGGCGGAACTTCTCGATGAACGGCAGGAGATCCATGCGGGGGCGGGAGCGGGGCCGGAGGCGTTCGGCCGGGAAGGACCCGGACAAAAGCAAACCGCCCGCGGGTCGTTTGGGGCGACCGGCGGGCGGTTGTCGGCTCAGCGGCTACTTCTTCTTCTTCTTGCCGGCGGCATCGGCCAGCGCGGCCTGCGCCGCCTGGGTCTTGGCCATGCGCTGCTGGAACTTGTCCACGCGACCGGCCGTATCCACGAACTTCTGCTGGCCGGTGTAGAACGGATGGGTGAACGCGCTGATGCCGAGCAGGTAGAGCGGGTACTCCTGGCCGTCTTCCCACGTGGCGGTGAGGTTGGTGTTGGCGCAGGACTTGGACAGGAACGATTGGCCGGAGGCCGAATCGCGGAAGATCATCGTGCGGTAGTTTTTCGGATGCACATCAGCTTTCATGGCAGCAAAGAACCTTGATGATTAGGGAGTGAACACCGGGGAAACAAGCCATTATTTGAGGATTTCGCACCGGCACACCGGCATGTCGGCCAAAATGCGCACAAATCCTATCCCCACGGCGGCCGGAGCGCTCTATTCTCGTGCCGAACGACATCCCCATGAAGCGCTACAACGTCGGAGTCATCGGCCACGGTTGGGTGGCCACGGCCCACATCCCGGCCATCAACGCCACCCGCCAGGCCCGCGTCACGGCGATCCACTCGCGTCGGGAACTCGACCCGACGGTGGCCAGCGCCCAGTACGGTTCGCCCATCCGCGTGTTCAAGAACCTCGACGAGATGCTGGCCGACCCGGACATCCATGCGGTGTCGATCTGCAGCTTCCCGAAGGACCACGCCCAGCAGTTCATCCAGGCGGTGCGGGCCGGGAAGCACATCATCGTCGAAAAGCCCCTGGCCCTGAACAGCGCCGATCTCGAGGCCATGGCCTCGGCCCTGCGCGGCACCACGGTCAAGACCTGCGTCTGCTTCGAGGTCCGCTTCTCCTCCCAGTTCCAATCGATCCATTCGATGCTCCAGTCGGGCCTGCTGGGCGAGGTGCACTTCGCCGAGGTCGACTACTACCACGGCATCGGACCGTGGTACGGGCAGTTCCGCTGGAGCCACAAGAAGTCGGAGGCCGGCAGTTCACTCCTGAGCGCCGGATGCCACGCCCTCGATGCGCTGCTCATGGTCATGGGCGGCGAGCCCGAGGAGGTCACCGCCTATGCCACCTCGTCGAAGAGCCCCCACTTTGCCCCCTACGACTTCCCGACCACGCAGGTGAACCTCGTGAAATTCAAGGATGGCCGGATCGGCAAGACCACGTCCTGCGTCGACAGCCTGCAGCCGTACTACTTCCACACCCACATCGTGGGCAGCGAGGGGTCGATCCTCGACAACAAGTTCCACAGCCAGAAACTGGGCATGCTCGACAAGCACAAGTGGAGCCAGTTGTCGTTCGCCCCGGTGGATTCCGGCGACGTGAAGGACCACCCCTACCAGACCCAGTTCCAGGCGTTCTTCGATGCCCTCGACCGCGGCGAGGACATGCCGCTGACCTCCTTCGCCGATGCCTACCGATCGCATCGCCTGATCTTCGCGGCCGATGTCTCGGCGGCCTCGGGCAAGCCGGTCCGGCTCTGAGCCCCGGTCACGGGGTCACGAGCGCCGCAGCCAAGGCCAGGGCGCCTACGGGCACCGAATCCTCGCCGAGGCCGGCGAGGGCGACGCGGGGGCCGGGATGGAAGGCCTCCATCAGATGGGCCGGCAACCGAGCGGCCATCGCCGCGCGCAGCGGTTCCCCGACCAGCGACAGTCCGCCGCCCACCACGATGATCTCGGGATGGAAGAGATGGACCGCATGCGACAGGGCGAACGCCAGGTCGTCGGCCACGTCTCCGAGAATCTTGAGGGCCACGGGATCGCCCGCGTCGATGGCCTGCCGCAGATGACGGGCTTCCCCGCCTTCCGACGCCTGGGAACGCACGGCCCGCGCCAGGACTCCTTCTTGTCCGGCCACGGCCTCCCGGATCCGGCGGTCGACGGCCCACCCCGAGCAGGCGTCCTCGACGATGCGGCCCGATCGATCCAGGCGCAGATGACCGATCTCGGCCTCTCCGGGACGGGCTCCATGGTAGAGCCTTCCGTCGACCACCATCCCGCCACCGACGCCGCTGCCCATGTTGATCCAGAACACGCAACCGAAGCCCCGACCGGCGCCGCGCAGCGCCTCACCCAGCGCCGCGACGTTGGCATCGTTCTCGACGGCCACGGGAAGCCCGGTCAATTCGCGCACCCAGTCTCCGAGCGGAAACTCATGCCATCCGGGGACCTGGTGGGAACAGCAGATCAACCCCGTCTTCGGATCGACCGGGCCCCCAAAACCGACGCCGACCGAGGCGATGCGATGCCGCGCCATCAGCTCCGGGACCACCGCGGCGATCTGCTCCCGGATGCCCGCCCCGCCCCGCTCGCGGTCGGCCGCCAATCGGTGCCGTTCCACGAAGGTCCCTTCGGCGTTCCCCGCCACGATCTGGATCTTGGTGCCGCCGATTTCGATTCCGAGATGAGTCATAGACATGTGTCGAACCCGATCGCCGCCGCCAGCGGCCGGGATCTCCGGAGGATCCACGACCCCGGAGAGAAACGTGATCCGGTCCGGTCGGAACCCCGTTCCTGCGTCGGCATGCGGGGTGGCCATCCAATCCCCGGCACGGACTCGGCGCGAGGGATTTTTCAGGGCCGCCAACCCCCTGACCTGCCGCCGCCCTGTCACCGCCGGTGGCGACTCCGACGGTGTCGGGGATCCTTTATGAGTTTTTGCTCATATTGTTGATGGCAGACTCCCATCGGTGCAGACTCCTGCCATGGCCAAGCGCGAGCCCTTGGGATCCGGCACCGGTGCCGAGATCAGCGATGACGCCCTGGAACTGATCGCGGCCCGATTCCGGGTCCTAGGAGAACCCAATCGTTTGAAGCTCATCCGTGCCCTCGAGGTCGGCGAATTGTCGGTCTCGGCCCTGATGGAGGCGACCGGGTTGTCCCAGGCCAACGCCTCCCGACATCTCCAGACCCTCACCCAGGCGGGCATCCTGGGACGCCGCCGTGACGGGACCAGCGTGATCTACCACATCGCCGATCCCGGCATCTTCCGCCTCTGCGAACTGGTGTGCGGATCCGTCCAGACCCTCCTCGCCCGCCACGCCAGCGCCTTCCAAGCCAACTGAAGGGGCGCGACCGCATTCCCATCCACGGACAGGGCTCCTCTGGCCCATCGATCGGATCGATGGACCCCCACTTCGAATCGATGTGCCGTTCGGCCGGCGATGTGATGGGCTGCCATCGATGAATTCTCGAACATCGATCGTCTTGGCCGGTCTGCTGACACTCCCGGTGGCCCTGTTGCTCGCGGGGTGCGTCCTGCTGAAGGATGGAGCCACACGTCTTGCATTCCAGATCGAAGACGCCGCAACAAAGATGCGTCGCTCGAACCTGGAACATCTGGTGATCAAACACACCCCATCGGCCCTGCCCGCGGGTCCTTCGGGAGACTATGAGATCGTTCTCCAGTCGAGTCTGGACCGGCCCCGGACCGGTGGTGCCCTCTGCGTCAACGACTTGGGCAGTCAGAACTTCAAGAATTGGGGCTATAATTGGGCGACCACCTATCACCTGAACTTCGTCCAGGTTCCGAGAGAAATGAGCGTCCGGAAGAAGGCGGGAGAGGCGGCCGTCCTGGTGCTCCACAAGAAGGGGGACCTCATCGAAATCGAATCCCTGCATTGATGCGGTGAGCGACGCCGAGAGGTCTCAAACGCAGGACCGCGGACTCCGATCGAGTCGGTGACTCACGAAAAAACCCGCCCTCGGAAATCCGGGGGCGGGTTCGGGGTGAGGAATCGTAGGGTTTTTCTTCCGGATCAGCGGGCAGCCACGCCGCCCGGGACCGCGTTCACGGAGCACTGGAACTCCTGGTTGATCTCGGTGCCGTCCTTGGCCTTGAGCTTGAACTTCACCTCGAGCTGGTTCACCGGGCGGAAGTCTTCCAGGTCGATCTCGACCGTGCGGCCATCGGCCAGCAGGCGGGCACTCTGGACGGTGACCTTCTCACGGCCCTTCTTCTCCGGGTTCTTCACCTCGTAGGTGGCCGATCCGTAGTTGGACGAACGCAGGTAGTTCCAGCGACGGGCCGAGAAGTTCTCGGCGTCGGCGGCCTCCTTGGCGTCGAGCGGCTGGGTGAAGGTCAGGCGCAGGCCCTTCGGGGTGTACTTGATGGCCTCGATGGAATGCACCGTCTTGCCCGTGTAGCGCACCCGGTCGAAGCCCGAGATCTTGACGGCCTTGGTCTGCCATCCCTGGAGACCCGCCACGTAGAGCTGGCCGTCCTTGGGGTTGAAGCGCGCGCGCATCGCCGAGCTGGCGAACTTGACCGGGAAACGAACCACGCCGCCCTGCATCTGGCCGTTGCCGGCCTCCTCGTACATCACGAGGTACAGGGCGCACTGACCGTAGCTCATGTGCAGCAGGCGCTTGGAGAAGGGACCCCACTTCTCGCTGTCGACCCACACCTGGCCGCCACCGGAGTTGTCGTACTCGTCATGCGACATCCAGGTCAGGGGTTGCTTGAAGCTCTTGACGTCGGCGCCGTGGGCGAGGTCTTCCACGCCATAGAAACCACCGGGCTTCACCCAGTTCACCGGACAGGTGGGCACCCAGGTGCCCTCGTTGTCGCCGGTGGTGATCTGGCCGTTCCACGGGTTCACGCCGATGCCGTTCGGGGCGCGGAAGCCCGTGGCCACCGTCTCGAACTTCTTGCCGTCGGCACTGACCTTCATGAGCGTGCCCGCATCGCGGGAGATGGTCTCGAAACCCCGACCGCCGCCCTTCACCGGCCCGGCCTTGGCGAAGTAGAAGTTGCCTTCCTTGTCGGTCTGGAGGTCGAAGAGGAACTCGTGGAACCCCTCGGTGGAGGTCACCGAGTTGTTGAAGTTCTCGTAGTAGTCGGCCTCGCCGTCCTTGTTGTAGTCGTGGTAGCGGGTGAGTTGGTCGCGACCGGAGGTGTAGATCTGATCGTTGACGATGCGCAGGCCGAGGGTCTCGTACATGCCCGAGGCGAAGCGCTTCCACTTGAGGTTCTTCAGGCTCTCGTCGATGCCCGAGACGATCCAGATGTCGCCGTCCCAGGTGCTGACCGCCGCACGGGTGCCGTCGGAGAAGAAGTCCATGCCACCGATGCGCAGGCGGCGCTTCCAGGGGTTGTCGATGGGCGGGGTGATCTGATCGACCACATAGGCGCCGTCGCCCTTGCCGATCACACCCTGGGTCTCGACGACCTGCGGCCAACGGGCCGGGCCACCGTTCTGGAGATCAGCGAAGGTGGGCTTGCCCGCGAGAGCACCCGACGCCTGCGCCACCTCGGAATCCGAACCGCTGACCACGGCCACTTCGAAGACACCCCCGGTCGGGGCGCCCGTCGGCACCTCGAGCTGCACTCGACCGCCATCGACCTTCAGCGAGGCCCCCTTGGGCAGGCCCGTGGCCTGAACGCGGGTGGTGACCCCGTTGGCGCCGACCACAGCCGCGCCGTTGTCGATCCGGCCGCTGCCGCCGGCGACATCGGCCAAGAGCAGCGAGAAGGTCGCAGAGGTCTTGGCCTTGCGGGCGAAGAGTCCGCCCTTCTTGCCGCCGCCGATCTTGAAGGTGCGCACATACACGGTCTGACCGCCGGCCGACCGGGCCGAGGGCTGCTCGTGAATGGCGATGCCGCCGGCCACGGTGTAGTTCAACTGGACGCGATCTCCCGCCACGTGCAGGCCGTCCCAGCGCACCACCGAGGCATCGGTCGGTCCGAACGGCTCCTTGCGGGCATCGGTGAAGACGCCGGTGAGCGAGACGCCGGGCACCACGGCCGTCCCGAAGGCCTGCTTGCCGACGATCGAGGGATGACCGCCGTGGGCTCCGTCGAAGGTCACGCCCCGGGTGTTGATGTAGCCGCCGGTCCAGCCCGCCGCCATGCGGCAGAGGTCGGTGTCGAAGAGCATGTTGGCGTCGGCCGCGCCCGGGAGGCGGATGGCCAGACCCTTCATGGCCGTGTTCTTGGCCGGGAACGAGGCGCTGATGCAGGCGCCCTGGAAGGGAAAGTCCTTCTGGAGGAGAGCCTCGTTGATCTTCTCTGCGGCGGACGCCGAGACGATGGACAGCGCGAGCGCGGCGGCCATCCGTAGGGAGCGGGAGTTCATTCGAGTTTCGTGCATGGAATCAAAGCCCAAAGACTAATCGGACCGGTTTCTCCGAGGCCAGAGACAAACGTCCCAAACGAACGTTCCAAACCTTCCAAGGATGGATGCACCGGTGGGGAGAGCCTCCGAGGTGGGTGACAACGGGTCGCCCACCTTGGCCAAAACACCCCTTTGCCCGGAGCCGTTCGGGATTATCGTCGGACCAGCCATGGCATCGCAACGTACGGCCGAATCGACGGAACTCAACGTCTTGGGTGAACGCCTCGAACCCTGCTGCTTCGCGCCGCAGACCGGTTTCTATCGCGACGGCTACTGCCGCACCGGGCCCCAGGATCTGGGACGCCACATCGTCTGTGCCGAGGTGACGGCCGAGTTCCTCGAGTTCACCCGCAATGCCGGGAATGATCTTTCCACGCCCAGACCCGAGTTCGGCTTCCCCGGCCTGCGCCCTGGAGATCGCTGGTGCCTGTGTGCGTTGCGTTGGAAGGAAGCCTTCGATGCGGGGTGCGCGCCTCCGGTCGTCCTTGAGGCCTGCCACCAGCGGGTGTCGGAACTGATCCCGATGGAGGCGCTCCAATCCCATGCGCTCTGATCCTTCGGTGGCCGGCCCCGCCTTCGGTTGGTGCTGGGACAACTCGTACGCCCGGTTGCCGGAGGGGTTTTCGAGCCGCGTGGAGCCCACCCCGGTGTCGGGCCCGCGGTGGGGGATCTTCAATCGGCCCCTCGCCTCGGATCTGGGTCTGAACGTCGAGACCCTCGGGCAACCCGCTCAGGCCGAGTATTTCACGGGCAACCGACTTTTCGAAGGCTCCGAACCCATCGCACAGGCCTACGCCGGCCATCAATTCGGCAACCTGACGCGCCTCGGCGACGGCCGGGCCATCCTGCTGGGCGAACACCTCGACCCCGCGGGAAAGCGATGGGACATCCAGTTCAAGGGTCCGGGTCGCACCCCGTATTCGCGCGGGGGGGACGGCCGCGCCGCCCTGGGCCCGATGCTCCGCGAGTACCTCATCAGCGAGGCCATGCATGCGCTGGGCATCCCCACCACCCGCAGCCTGGCGGTGGCGCTGACCGGTGAACCGGTCTTTCGCGAAGACACCCTCCAAGGGGCGGTCCTCACGCGGGTCGCCTCCAGCCATCTGCGGGTGGGTACCTTCGAGTTGTTCTCGGCTCTGGGCGATGTCCAGGCCCTGCGGACGCTGGCCGACCATACCCTGCGGCGGCATTACCCTGAGCGTTCGAACGATCCGAATCCGGCCCTGGCCCTGCTGGAGGGCGTGATCGATCGGCAATCGGCCCTGGTGGCCCAGTGGATGCGGGTGGGCTTCGTGCACGGCGTGATGAACACCGACAACGTGGCGCTGAGCGGAGAGACCCTCGATTACGGCCCCTGCGCCTTCATCGACGTCTACGACCCGGCCACGGTGTTCAGCTCCATCGATCGTCAGGGGCGCTACGCTTTCGGCAACCAACCCAAGATCACGTCCTGGAACCTCGCCCGGTTCGCGGAGGCACTGCTGCCGATCCTCGCCCCCGACGAGGCCGCCGCCATCGAGCTCGCGCAGGCCTGTCTGGAATCGTTCCCCGCCCGGTTCCGACGGGATTGGCTCGCTGCCTATCGGGGCAAACTCGGCCTCCTGACCGAAGACGCCGAAGACGCCGCCCTGATCGAGGAACTCCTGGCCTGGATGCACTCCACCCAGGCCGACTTCACCCGGACTTTTCGGAACCTCGAGCCCACTGCGCTCCTCGGCGGCCAGGCCCACGACCCCGAGACGAACCCGGCTGCGCCGACATCGACGTCCCCGGCACCTGCACCGTCCGATCCGCGGTTCATGGAGTGGCATCGGCGTTGGACCGAGCGCCTCCAACGCCAGGGTCTGCCCCTGCCCCGAGTTTTGGAAGCCATGCACCGGAGCAACCCGGTGATCATCCCCCGCAACCATGCCGTCCAGCAGGCCCTGGACGCCGCGGCCCAATCCAACGACTGGGCCCCCTTCCACACCCTGCTCGCGGCGTTGCAGTCTCCGTATCAGGAGTCCGTTGCACCGGATGCGCTCCGCAATCCCCCGCCTCCGGGCACTCCCCGCTGCCGCACCTTCTGCGGAACGTGATCGGGAGCAACCGGTCTCGCCGAAACGGCTCATGGCCTGAAAGCGGCCTGACCTGACCGATTCCGCCCGCGCTTGAAGGCGTTTGCGATTG
>JBEGWF010000084.1:0-20470 GCA_041177965.1 Verrucomicrobiota bacterium
GGGTGCTGCCGGCCAAGTGCGATGCGGTGGTGCTCAAGGGTTCCTGGGAGATGCCGCCGATTTTCCAGATCATCCGCGAGAAAGGCGGGGTGGATGAGGCCGAGCTTTACCAGGTGTTCAACATGGGCATCGGCATGACGGTGGTGGTGGATGCCGACCGCGCGGATGCGGTGCTGCGCGCGATCAAGGCCGCGAAGCACCCGGCCTGGATCATCGGCCAGATCACCAAGGGCACCGGTGTTTGCCGCGTGGAATAAGGGGACGGAAAGACGAGGGCGTTGATCGTTTGCACGGTCTCGGGAGTGTGGGCTATGGTGGACACGAACCGATGACCACGGCCAATTCTCCCTTTTTCCGGCGTCTGCTCGTGATTTCAACGGCGCTGGCATTCGGCGGAATGATGGGTTCGCTCGGCGTGGCGGGTCGCGATGCCGATGGGCTGAGGTTCTCGTTCCACTGGTCGGCTCCCGTGCTGTTCCTGGTGGGTGCGGGTGCGGCCGTGGGGTTCTGGCGGCTGATCTTCCGATTCGATTCCGGCGGCGATGCCCATCTTCGGGGGCGTTTGAAGATGGTGGCCGGTGTGCTGCTGTTGACCGCCTTGGGCTGTTTCCTTTTCCCGCTGCGCCTCGTGAGCCCAGACAAGCGGATGGAGGTCATTCTGGGCATCGGTTTCGCCCTCATCGTGCTGTCCGGCATGGGCTGGTTGATCTACCAGACCATCCGCTGGGTCGAGGCCGCCAGCCGCGCCGAAGAAGAACAATCCGACGACCGTTGAACCGGCAGGAGAGCGGCGCTCCTTTGCGCTCATTTGTAGATGTCCTTCCACGGGCTGGTGCCGCATGGCGGCTCCAACACCATGGGGACATTTTCAAAGAGTCGGGACAATCGTGTCAAAACTCGTTGACGGGGCGAAAGGGGTACCGCTACTTTTCGCGTCCTTCGAGCGTTCCAGAGTAGCTCAATGGTAGAGCAATCGGCTGTTAACCGATGGGTTGAAGGTTCGAGCCCTTCCTCTGGAGCCATTCTTCTCCGCAGTCCGTTTCAGGTGTTCCGCGCAGGGTTCCACGTCCGAGACGCACTGCCGATGCTCCCGACCCAATCCCTCGATGGCACGCATGCAACCGGCCACTCCGATCTCCAGCGGTGCCGGCGGGTTTTCGGTGGAACCCGATGATGTTGGGCCGGATTTCCACCTGCGCACCTTCGCTCGCGCACTGATGGCGGTGGGGTTGGCCCTGTGCGGCCTGGCGGTTGATCTGGAGGCGGGCGATCTGGTCCCAGCCACGCTGCAGCAGCGACTGCAACATGAACTCGATCGCGCCAACGGGGCCTCGACGGTCTGGGGAGCGGTGGTGACCCGGGCCGACGGGAGGCCGGTCTTCGCCACCAATGCCCACCTGGCGTTCATCCCGGCCTCCAACACCAAGCTGTTCATCGGTGCCATGGCTCTCGATCACCTGGGCCCCGAGGCGCGGCTGTCGACACCGGTGCGTGTCCACCATCCTCCCGACGCCTCGGGTACGCTGCATTCCGACCTTTGGATCGTCGGGCAGGGCGATCCCACCCTGGGCACCCCATCTGCGACCGATCCCCGAGCGAACGGGACCAGCGTCGCAGCGGGAGCGGGAGGGGCCGGTGAAACCGGGAGCGCGTGGGACCGAGCCCTCCTGCCCTGGGTGGCCCGATGGAAATCGCGCGGGTTGAAGCGGATCGAGGGCGATCTCGTGCTGTGCGATGCCGCAGTGAGAGTCCCCGAAATGGGCCCCGGCTGGGATGAGGAGGATCGCGCCGAGGGGTACGGGGCGCCGGTGTCGGCGTGGGTGGTCCATGACAATACGTTTCGCCTGACGGCGGCAACGATCGGCCCGGGCGCCACCGAGGTGCCCTTCCGCATCGAGCCCCCCCTGCCCTCTCTTTCCGTGGATTGGCGGGTGGTGCCGGGTACGAATGCCTCGCACCGGATCCAATACCAGAGACGGTCGCCCGGCGGACCGATCGAATTCCGGGGCCGGTATGCGGCGGGCATCCCGGGGTGGTCGGCCGAATTGGCGGTGGCCAATCCGGCACAGAACTTCGGCGAATTGCTCCGGCGTACTCTCGAGCGTCAGGGCGTGGCGGTGTCGGGATCGATCCGGGTGGTTCATTCGTTGAGCGAGGCGCCACCGCTGGAATGGGATCGATGGATTTCATCGCCGTTGAATGAACGCCTGGGCCTCTGTCTGAAGCCTTCGCAGAATCTCCACGCGCAATTGCTGCTGGCCGAGGTGGGGCGCCGGGCGGAACAGGCGGCGGGTTCCAAAGCGCTCTCGTCGTCGACGTCGTCCTCTCCCCGACGGCACGACGAGTGGGGGTTGACCGTGTTGCCGGCATTCCTTTCGCGGGCCGGAGTCGCCGAGGGTGCGGTGCGACTGGAGGAAGGTTCGGGCCTGTCCCGGGCCAACCGGGTCACACCGGCCGCCACGGTGGTCCTGTTGCGCTTCATGGCCGGCCACCCGCAGCAGCGGGTGTGGAAAGACAGCCTGCCCGTGGGGGGCGTCGATGGAACGCTCCGGCATCGGTTCAAGAACGGCCCAGCCCGGGGCCGGGTGCGGGCCAAGACGGGCAGTCTGCGCGGCGTGCATGCGCTCGGCGGCTACGTGACAACGGCCGGAGGCGGGGAACTGGTCTTCGCCATCTACGCCAATCAGGCGCAGGGCGATTCCGATGCGCGGGCCCGGATGGATCGATTCGTCGAAATCCTGGCCGGAGCCGATTCTTGGGATGGTGAGCCGATCCCCACCCCAGGTCCGCGACCCTGAGCCGGACTCAGCAATCGAGCCGAGGGCGGTACCGGCCATCGGTCTCCGAACGAAGCTCGAGGCGTGAAGCCCCCGACTGCGAAAGAAACGGACGCCGTCATCCTCGTCCACCCGGCCCGCCCCTCCCCGGCACCGCGTCACCACGTTGCCCACCCCGGCCGAACAACACCAGGGGCCGACCCGCTTCGCGCGGGTTGGTGTTCAGGGGAGCGAAGTCGACGAAGCGACCGGCGATGGTGAAGACATCCAGGTCGGTCGCCGGACGGTGGGTGACCGCCGCGGTGTGGTACCGTGGACCTCGGAAGTCGAAGGGATCGCCCACGGATCCGCACAGATGGCGGGCGGTGACGAACTGGCGGGGTCCGATGACCGTGCCGAGCGCGAATTGCCAGCGCCCCTGCCATGGCCATCCGCTCCGTTGAAGAGTTCCGGTCGGGGCCGTCGCGTTCCGGGTCGGATCGCCGGTCCCGAAGAGGATGATGACCCGGGCCGAGGGCAGCACGAAGGAGAGCCATCCCGGAAGGCTACCCGCGAGGATGGGCGCGATTCGGAGACGACCGGGGCCCGCTCATGAATCGGCAGGCGATACCGGGCGATCCTTCCGCTGGCGCTGCTCGAGGAAGAAGCTCTTGAGGATGTGACGGCATTCCTCCTCGCGGACCCCGGGCGTGATGGCGCTGCGGTGATTGAGGGTGGGAAATTGCACCACGTTCATGGCACCGCCGGCGGCGCCTCCCTTGGAGTCCGGCGCACCGAACACCACCCGCGCGAGGCGGCAATGGACGATGGCCCCGGCGCACATCGGACACGGTTCCTTGGTGACGTAGAGGGTGCAGTCGTTGAGACGCCAATCACCGACGGCCTCCTGGGCCATGGTCAACGCCAGCATCTCGGCGTGCGCGGTGGCATCCTTGAGAAGCTCGACCTGGTTCCAGGCGCGCGCGATGACGCGATGGCCCCGGACGATCACCGCGCCGACGGGCACCTCCTGGGCATCGTAGGCCTTGACCGCCTGGCGCAGGGCCTCGCCCATGAACACCCGGTCGATCTCGGGGTCCACGATCTCGGGGGGCTGAAGGGGTTCCATGGTTCAGGCGCGACGCCAGGGGCTGCTTTGCTCGAGGGTCCAGGTGGAACCTCCGGCTTCGTGGCAATGGGCGTGGGCCGCGAAGAAGCCGCCGCGGTGGCTCCAGAACAGGGGCCAGATCTGTTCGCGATCGGTGTCCGGGAGGTCGAGCAGGGCCAGTTCGGCACGGCTGTAGAACCCGAACTCCCCCTCGCGGTGCGGCGGAGGCACCTGGTACATTCGGGGCTTCACCTCGAAGAGGAACATGAGCCAGTGGGTCTGGCCCTGATAGCCGTATTCGCTGATGAGGCCGGTGAGGTGCAGATCGGACGGGGTCAGGTGTAGGCCGGTCTCTTCGAGGGCCTCGCGGCAGGCGCAGGCGTAGGGCGATTCCCCGATGTCGGTCTTGAGCTTGCCTCCCGGCGGGCTGAACAAGCCGCGATTGGGCTCCTGCGCCCGTCGAAGGAGAAGGACGTTGTCCTGCGCGTCGAAGCAGTACAGGAGCGTGGCGATCTTGTAGGGTAGCGGCACCGCCCTGAATAAAGCCCGGATTCGTCGGCAGGGAAAGGATCCGTACCGGGGGCTCTCCTATCGGGGTTGTTGGCGGGAGCCCGTCGCCTTTTGAACCAGGTGGTGCAGCCCCTTCATGCCCGGAATCGCGCATCCGGGCGGATCGTCTGTCGAGGCGACAACCAGACCCGGGGTTGCCGAGGTTCTACAGAGCAAGCTCGGCACGGTTCAGTGCCGGAGGGGATTCATCCGGCGCCGGCGGGTGACGCAGCAGCCGGGAAAACGGCCGGGGGCAGGATCTCGAGGATGTCGGCCAGGGGATTCCCGTGGGGGTCCGAGAGGGTGTTGCGGCGGCCGTAGAGAGGCGTGGGCACCGTCAACCCGAGGGCGGCCCGGATGCGTTCGTCGCCTTCGGTGCGGAAAAACGCCGAGGGACGGCTGCGATAGGCGATGCCCCAGGCATTGAGGATTCCACCGAGCGGACGCTCTCCGGCGAGGATCAGGCCACGCCAGGGCTCGGGGAACCGATCGAGATGGACCCGCGTGGCCCCGAACTCGACGGGCCGCCCGGAGCGCTCCAATTCGAGGGCCACCAGACGCCGATACACCCCGCCCTGAAGACCGCTGGCCAACGTTCGAAGGCGGATGCCGTCGCCATGGTGGGCTTCGAGAGTCCGCGTCATGTCCCGGTCATGAACCAACAGGCTGCGATAGGGTTCAGGGACCCGGCCACCATCGAGGATCTCCAAACGGGGCAGCGCCCGCGAGGCGTCGCCGTAGATCTCCCTCAGGGGTTGCAGAAGGTCCGGTTCCGTCGAGGCGGAGCTCATGGCATGCGACTTGGAAACAGACAGGAAAGACGCGGGCTACCCGGGAATCCTTCAGATCGATGGACCTCAGCGCTTCTCCAATTCGGCGATCCGGGCGGTGATCTTGCGGATCATGAACTTCTGAAGCGGTTGTTTCTTGGGATCGGCGGTGGCCAGCGCGGCCTCGATCTTGGCCAACTGGGCCTTGAGGCCGGCCGCGTCCTTCTCGGACTGGATGGCCGCGGTGATCTGTCGGGCGACCGGCCTCTGCTCCGGCGACAGGCCCGACAGGTCGGGATCTTCGGCGGAGCCGCCGGTGCCGGCCTTGCGGGTGTACACCGCCACGGCCCGGTTCTCCTTCTTGAAGTATTGGGCCACCACTCGCTTCACGTCGGCCGCGGTCACGGACTGGATCTTCGCACCGGCCGTGTTGACCTCGTGCCAGTCGCCCAACCCTTCGTTGAAGATGAGTTGGAAGAGGATCGGGGTGTTGGCCGACAGCTTGCGGTATTCGGCGGCGGCGAAGTTGTTCTTCACCTTCTGCAATTCCTCGGCGGGCACCTCGTCGTTCCTCAGGCGATCCAGTTCCTTCTCGATGGCCTTCTCCACCTCGTCGGGGGTGTGCCCGTCCTTGACCTCGGCGGAGATGTCGAAGGCGCCGGCCCACTTGCGGGAATCCTGCTGGGCCGACACGTCGGTGGCCACCTGGGAGCCCAGGACCAACCCCTTGTGCAGCCGGCCCGTGCGCCCGAGCAGGAGCTGCTGGACGACCTCCAACGGATAGCTGTCTTTGTGGCCGAAGCCCACGGTGCGCCAGAGGATGTCGACCTGCGGGTTGGTCTCGGCCTCGGCGTGGTAGCGTTTCTCGCCGAGGGAAGGGATCTCGAGGGTGGTGACCTCGGGCGGCGGTTGGGTGCCGCGCGGGATGCGCCCGAAATAGCGTTCGGCCATCGGCACGGCTTCGGCCGCCTTGAAGTCTCCCACGAGGATGAGCGTGAGGTTCTGCGGCTGGTAGTAGAGGGCGTAGAACTCGTCGGCCTGCTTCTTGGAGATGGCCGGGATGTCGCTGGGCCAGCCGATGACCGGCCAGTGGTAGGGGTGGGCGTCCCAGAACAGCGCGTTGAACTGCTCGGCGAACTTGCCGATGGGCGTCGATTCGGTGCGCATCCGGCGCTCCTCGAAGACCACATCCCGCTCGGCGTAGAACTCGCGGAAGACCGGCCGGAGCAGGCGCTCGCTTTCCATCCACATCCACAGCTCGAGCTTGTTGGCCGGAACGGTGATGAAGTAGGCCGTCATGTCCTCGGACGTGAAGGCATTCATGCCCGAGGCGCCGGCGGTGGTGTACACGCGGTCGAACTCGTTCTTCACGAGCACCTCGCGCTGGGCGTCGATCAGCTTCTTGAACCGGGCCTCGAGTTCCCGATGGCGCGGGCTCTTGGACTCCGGGCTCGTGATGTCGGTGACGTCGCCCCGGCGCAGGGCGGCGCGGAGCTTGGCTTCCTCGGCCCGGATCTCCTCACGGAGCCGCTCCTGCTGCTCCATGATCTCACGGTCCTTGACGGCATCCTTTGTGCCCAGGGTGGGCGTGCCCTTGAACATCATGTGTTCGAAGAGGTGAGCGATGCCGGTCATGCCGGGCTTCTCGTTCGACGAACCGACATGGGCCACCCAACCGCCCGAGATCCGGGGTTCCCCGGAACGCTCGACCATCAGCAACTTCATGCCGTTGGAGAGGTTCTTCTCGATGACGGGGATCTGCTGGGCCCAGGACGCCGTAGCGATGCCCACCGCGAGGATCGCCCCCGCGATCGCCCTGCTCCAACGCCCGGACCCGGCCCTCGACATCATTGCCATCACAGGCCCCAAGGAAGCAGCGCCCGCCGCCCGAGGCAACGGCAGAGATGGCGACTCCGGAACCCGGGCCGGCCTTCGGGAGCGACCGCTGACGGAATGCACGAGGCATCCGGGTGAATGAGGGGGAGGATTGCGGCGTCGACTCGCTGGTCCGGGACCAGGAAAGCCTCCCGGGACCGAACACCCCATGAAACCTCCCGACCTGGAAATGGAGACCGGCTTGACCGGTTCGTGGTTGGGATCGGAACGGCCGACCGCGGAAGGGGCGCCCGGGCAAGGTTCGGCGCCTCCGGAGTCCGAACCCGCAGAAGGGAACTCGGGCCGGAGAGGTCCGATTGGGGCTTCCGTTCCTCAGAGGCCGCGGCAATGCTCGGCTCCAATCACGGCACCCCTGCCTCAGTCGGGTGCGGTCACGGTGAACCCCGCCCCAGCGCCATCTCGAATCAGGGTCACGGTCGACGGAAAAGGATTCCGCCTCGGGGCGGCCAAATTCCACGCGAAGGGTGTCACCTACGGACCACTGCGACCGGGCGCCGATGGAACCCCCTTCGCCACCCCGGAGACCACCCGGAGCGACTTCTCCCGGATCCTCGGGATCGGAGCCAACCTGCTGCGGGTGTACCATGTGCCGCCGCGCTGGTTCCTCGACCTGGCCCATGAGCACGGACTGAAGCTTCTGGTGGATGTGCCGTGGAACCGTCACCAATGCTTCCTCGACTCGCCGGAAACCCGTCAGGAGCCGATGGAACGGGTCCGGGAGGCCGCCCGTCGCTGCGCCGGTCATCCGGCGGTGTTCGCGCTGAGCGTGGCCAACGAGATCCCGGCCGACATCGTCCGCTGGAGCGGCGCCAACGCGGTCGCGGCGTTCCTCGACGATCTGATCCGTGCCGCCAAGGCCGAGGATCCTGAACTGCTGTGCACGTTCGGCAATTTCCCCACCACCGAATTCCTGCGGTCCGAGACGGCCGATTTCCTGTGCTTCAACGTCTACCTGCACGATCGCCAACCGTTCGACAACTACCTGGCGCGCCTGCAGATGCTCTCCGACACCCGTCCCCTCCTGCTCGGGGAGATCGGGATCGACACGATCCGGGAGGGGGAGTCGCGCCAGTCGGAGGTGCTCGAATGGAAGATCGAGAGCGCGTTCCGCAGCGGTTGCGCCGGGGTGGTGGTCTATGCCTACACCGATGAATGGTGGCACGGAGGAAGGATCGTCGAGGATTGGGCCTTCGGGCTCACACGCTCAGACCGGACCCCCAAGCCGGCGTTCGAGACCGTGCGACGCCAGTTCGGCATCGCCCCCTACTTCCCGCTTCCGGCCACGCCCCGGGTCTCGGTGGTGATCGCCAGCTACAACGGCGCCACCACGCTCAAGTCCTGCCTGCAGTCGCTCGAGCGGCTCAATTATCCGGACTACGAGGTGATCCTCGTCGATGACGGTTCGACCGATGCCACGCCGTCCATCGCGGCGCTGTTCCCCGGGATCGTCAGCCTGCGGCACCCCACGAATCTCGGACTCGGAACGGCCAGGAACACCGGTATCGAGGCGGCGACCGGATCCATCGTCGCCTTCACCGACTCGGATTGCCGGGCCGACGAGGACTGGCTGCATTATCTGGTGGGCGATCTGCTCCGCTCCCGATTCACCGGAATCGGTGGCCACAACCTGTTGCCGCCGGACGATTCCCCCACGGCCGCCGCCGTCATGGTCTCGCCCGGGGGACCCGCGCACGTGATGCTCAATGACCGCATCGCCGAGCACATCCCCGGGTGCAACATGGCGTTCTACCGATGGGCGCTGCGGGAGATCGGCGGATTCAACCCGATCTACCGGAAGGCGGGCGACGATGTGGACATCTGCTGGAGACTCCAGCAGCGGGGCTACCAGATCGGTTTCAGCTCGGCCGGTTTCGTGTGGCACTACCGGCGCAACACCATCGCGGCCTATCTCAAGCAACAGACCGGCTACGGCGAGGCCGAATCGCTGCTCGAGCGCAGGCATCCCGAGAACTTCAACCGCTTCGGCGGGTCCATGTGGCATGGCCGGATCTACACGGCAGCCAAGATCGGCGTGGAGACCCGCCGACCGGTGATCTATCACGGCATCTTCGGCAGCGCCCCGTTCCAGAGCATCTACACCCGCGATGCGAGCCTGACGCTGGTGGTGGGCACGAGTCTCGAGTTCCACGTGCTGGTGACCCTGCCTCTGCTGGTCGTCAGCGCGGTCGTCCCCTTCGTCTGGACCCTCGGGGTCGCCAGCCTGCTGTTCTCCCTCGGACTGTGCATGATGGCGGCCATCCAGGCCGAGATTCCCGCCAGCAAGATCCGTTTTTGGTCCCGCCCCCTCGTGGCGCTGCTCTTCCTGCTGCAACCCATGGTCCGCGGTTGGGCCCGACACCGGGGCAACCTTCTGGGGAACCGGACACCCTTGAGCGCACGTGAGACGCTCGAGTCGTTGAGCCTGGTCGATCGGTCGGCCGACCTCGACCAACGGCTCTACTGGGCGGAGCGGGGCGTCGATCGGATGACATTCCTGGCCCATCTGCTCGAGCGTCTGGATGCGCTGGGTTGGCAGAACAAGCCGGACGCGGGGTGGAGCCGGTTCGATGTGGAGATCTACGGTTCCCGATGGTCGCGCCTACAACTCCTGACGGCGGTGGAGTTCCACCCGGGAGGCCGGAGCATGCTGCGTTGTCGATTGCGCTCGGAATGGAGTTCGTTCGCGCGCGTGGTCTTCGCCACCGTCACGGGGACGCTCCTCGTCTTCATCGGCCTTTGGATCCGGCTCCCCTTCCCGGAATCGGTCGGCCCGGCCAGTCCCGTGCGCTTCTGGCCATGGCTGAGCCTGCTGGCTCTTTGGCCCCTGGCGTGGCGGTTGAACACAGCCAAGCAAGACCTCCACCGGTTGGTCGTCTCCTTCCTCGACGATTGCGCCAAGGAATTCCGGTTCGTCCGCGTTCCGTAGATGCCGTGAGCGGGCATGGGTCCCCGGGGGGCCAATCCTAGGCCATCCCCGCCCGTCCTCGCCGATCCCCGCCCGTCCTCGCCCGTCCTCGCCCGTCCGCGATGGGATGCGGAGGTCGATCCTACCCTTCGGTCCGACCTCCCGGGGGATAGCGCAGTCCGGGCCGTCGGCGTCTTCGGGGGCGAATCATGGTTGAGAGTGACCCCTTTTTGTAAATAGGTGGGACCGACCCCTTTTGGGGGAGTGCTTGCGGGCGGGGGCGGGCTGTCGGCAGGATTTGTTCCGTGATCGTCGATGCGTTGCTTCCCGCCCCGAAAATCTCCCCGGTGCTCGATCCCGGGTTCCGGCCCGCCGCGTTGGCACGACGCGCCTTCGCAGGCGAGGCGACGGTTCCCGTGCTGATCGCCCTCGAGCAGGCCGACGGGTCGGTCTTCCACCATCGGACTTCGGTGCTCGACGCGGCCCACCCACACTCGGGGGCCAACGGGTTCTTCATCGAACGTTTGTGCAAGACGCTGCTGTGGGCCTACGGGGGCCGGCGGATCTGGCTGCAGGGACCGGCCCGACTGGCCGAGGGACTCCGGGCGCATTATCGCGACACGGCCGTGGGACGCTTCGACTCCGAGATCATCGGGGAGCGGATCTACGGCGGAGCGATCGAGGTGATCCACACCGAACAGCCGCCGGCCGCCAAGGCCACCTCGGCACCGCTCGGACGACACCTGGAAGGCTGCCGGATCGGATTCGACCTCGGGGGGTCCGATCGCAAGGTGGCGGCCGTAAAGGACGGCAAGGTCGTCTTCAGCGAGGAGATCGTCTGGGACCCCTACTTCCAGTCCGATCCCCGGTACCATCTCGATGGCATCCAGGACTCGCTCCAGCGGGCCGCCGCCCACCTGCCCCGCGTCGACGCCATCGGCGGGAGCGCGGCCGGGGTGTACGTCAACAACCGGGTCAAGGTGGCCTCGCTCTTCCGCGGCGTCTCGAAGCAGGACTTCGCCACCCACGTGCAGGACCTCTTCCTGACGCTCCGCCAGCGATGGAACGGAATCCCCTTCGATGTGGTGAACGACGGCGAGGTCACGGCATTGGCGGCCTCGATGTCGCTGGGCGTGAACTCCGTGCTGGGCGTCTCGATGGGAACCAGCACCGCCGGCGGCTTCGTCACCGCCGAGGGCAACATCACCAGCTGGCTCAATGAATTGGCGTTCGCACCGGTCGATTACCGGCCCGACGGTCCCGCCGACGAATGGAGCGGAGACCGGGGCTGCGGGGTGCAGTTCTTCAGCCAGCAGGCGGTCGGGCGCCTCATTCCGGCCTCGGGCCTGGAGATCTCCGGCGAGCTTCCCCTGCCCGAGCGCCTGGTCCGGGTGCAGGAGCGCATGGCGGCCGGCGATGAACGGGCGGCGAGGATCTACCGGACCATCGGCACCTGCTTCGGATACGCCGTGGCCCACTGGTCCGATTTCTACGACCTGCGCCATGTGCTCATCCTCGGACGGGTGACGAGCGGCGCCGGCGGCGAGGTGATCCTGCGCGAGGCCCAGGCCGTGCTGGCCGCCGAATTCCCGGCACTGGCGTCGCAGGTGCGCTTCCACATGCCCGACGAGAAGGACAAGCGCCACGGCCAGGCCATCGCCGCGGCGAGCCTGCCCTCCTTGCCATGATCGCAGACTGGAGTATGCCTGATGCATGGCCGGACCACCGGGCGAAGGCCCGGCAGGGGTTCGGGTTTGGACCGACAGATCTCCGGGCCGTTTGACCGAATGAACATCACGCTTTTCATCCCGTGCTTCGTGGACACCTGCTTCCCGCAGGTGGGCATGCACATGGTCCGCATCCTCGAACGCCTCGGACACCGGGTGACCTGCCCCGAGGCGGTCGCCTGCTGCGGCCAACCCGCCTTCAACTCCGGCTACTGGGACGAGGCCCGAATGGTCGCCGGCAAGACCCTCCACCATCTCCGGGACGCCGAGGCCGTGGTCATCGCCTCGGGATCCTGCGGGGCGATGCTCAAGGTGTTCTATCCCCAGCTCTACGCGGGACGCCCGGAAGAGGCGGCCGCCCAGCGACTGTCGGAGCGCACCTGGGAGTTCTCGGACTTCCTGGTCAACAAGCTCGGCGTCACCGACCTGGGCGCGCGTTTCCCGGCCAAGGTGACCTTCCATGATGGCTGCCACGGGCTTCGCGAATTGGGCATCAAGTCGGCTCCCCGCAAGCTCCTCGAGAAGGTGCGCGACCTCGAGCTCGTCGAGATGGGCGATGCCGAGACCTGCTGCGGATTCGGCGGAACATTCGCGGCCAAGTTCCCGATGATCTCCACGGCGATGGGCGAGGTGAAGTGCGCCAGCGCGGCCGAGACGGGCGCCGAGTACATGGTGTCGAACGATTCCAGCTGCCTGATGCACCTGCAGGGACTCCTGAGCCGCCAGGGCAAACCGCTGAAGACCCTCCATCTGGCCCAGATCCTCGATCCGCAATGAGCACCGCCGCCCGACAGTTCCTGGAGGCCGCCGGGACCATCACCCGCAACCTTCGCCATCGCGGGCTGATCCAGACGGCCCTGCGCAAGTACGAGACGGCCCGCGACCGCAAGAAGGCCGCCTTCCACGATTGGTCCTCGGCCCGGCAGTCGGCCGCCGAGACCAAGTGGGATGCCATCAACCACCTCGACACCTACCTCGAGGAGTTTGTCGCGAAGCTGGAATCCCGGGGCACGAAGGTCCACTGGTGCCCCACCGGGCCCGAGGCCCGCGACACCATCCGGGGCGTCATCCGGGATGCGAAGGCCAAGTGCGTGGTGAAGTCCAAGGCCATGACGGCCGAGGAGATCCACCTCAACGAGGCCCTCGAGAAGGATGGCTTCGAGGTGGTGGAATCCGATCTGGGCGAATTCATCGTCCAACTGCGCAAGGAACCACCCTATCACATCGTCTTTCCGGCGATGCACCTGACGCGGGACGAGATCAGCGACCTGTTCGAGCGGGAACTGGGCAGCGCCCCCACCCGGGAGCCCGAGGAGCTGACGATGATCGCCCGGCGGGCCCTGCGCCGGAAGTATGTGCAGGCCGATGTGGGCATCACCGGCGCCAATTTCGCCATCGCCGAGACGGGCATGGTGTCGATCACCGAGAACGAGGGGAACGCCCGCCTCACGGCGGCGCTGCCCCGGGTGATGATCACGCTGCTGGGCATCGAGAAGGTCCTGCCCAAAATGGAGGACCTGGCCCTGTTTTTGCCCCTCCTCGCCACGGCCGGTGCCGGCCAGACCGTCACCGGCTACAACACGCTCTACGGCGGACCGCGGCAACCGGGCGAGACCGACGGCCCGATCGAATGGCACGTCGTGCTGCTCGACAACCGTCGCACCGAACTCCTGGCCGATCCGGAGCAGCGCGACGCGTTGCACTGCATCCGTTGCGGGGCCTGCCTCAACGTGTGCCCGATCTTCCGCAACGTGGGCGGTCACACCTATGGCACGACCTACAGCGGGCCGGTCGGCAGCGTGATCACGCCGCATCTGCGGGGCCTCCAGGACTGGAAGCACCTCAGCAACGCCTCGTCGTTGTGTGGCGCCTGCACCGAGGCCTGTCCCGTCAAGATCGACCTGCACCATCATCTGCTGCAGAACCGCCGCAATGCCGTGGGAGACACCCCTTCGTGGATCGAACGTCTGGCCTGGCGTGCGCACGCCTTCGCGGTCAACACGCCCGCCCTGTACCAATTCGGCCAAGAGGTGGCGCGCATCGTGGAACCGTTGCGCCGACGCCTCCAGGGAACCCCGTTGGATCCGGTGAAATCCTGGACCCGCACCCGGGACCTGCCGCCCGTGGCCCCCGAAAGCTTCAAGGAATGGTGGAGGAATCGCCAATGACCGCCCGTGAACGCATCCTGGCCCGCATCCGAGAGGCACTGACGGTGCCCGCACCCCGCCCCGGGGCCCACGGGCACGACGCCGGCCATGAGGTCCATCCGGCCACCGCCGCCACGGGACGTCCGGTGCACTTGGCCCGCGCCTGGCTGCCGCCCGGCGGCTCCACGCCGGAGGAACAATTGACCCGCTTCGCGGCGGCCTCGGCCGAGTTGAAGACCGATTTCCGCTGCGTGGCCTCCGAGGCCGAGGCCCACGCACAGTTGCGCCAGATCGCCGACGGCGAAGGCTGGAAACGCGTGGCCAGCCACCATGCTCCGCTCACCGACGCCGCCACCGCCGCGCTCGGACGACCGACGCTGTTCACCGATGGCGGATATCCCCCCGACGACCTCGAGGCCTGCGATGCCGGCATCACCACCTGCGATGTCCTGGTGGCTCAATCGGGTTCTCTGGTGGTCAACAGCCGCACCTCAGGAGGCAGGGCCTTGAGCGTGTTGCCACCCCACCACGTGGTGATGGCCAGGAGGGATCAGCTGGTGGGCGACCTGACCGCGGCATTCCAGCGCGTAGAGGCGCTCCACGGTCGGAACTGGCCCTCGATGATCTCGCTGGTGACGGGCCCGAGCCGCACCGGCGACATCGAACGCATCCTGGTGCTCGGGGCGCACGGGCCCAAGAAGCTCACCGTCCTGATGTGGTAGTCCCCGCGCGGTCCACCGGCTTCGCGCCCAGGGTGGTGCGCACCAGCAACTCCATGGCCAGCGGTGCCAGGGCCGGCAGATCGGCGATGTTGGTCATCACGCGCCGCCGGATGTTGAGGGTGGCCACCTTCTCCGAGAGCGGGTCCTTCAGGTCCACGAAACGCACCCGACCCAGGCTCAACTCCAGTCGGTCGATGCCGCCGAAGGTCGCTTTGCCCACACGTTGGGCGCGGGCGAGGTCGAGACGATTGGTGAGCCCGCCCAATCGGTTGGTGTAGGCCACGATGAGTTCGGAATAACCCTGGAGACGCTGGAACATGTTGGTCTGGGTGCCGGCAAACCCGTCGACCAACGCCAATTCTTCGAGACGAAGACGCAGCAATCGGAACCGGAGTTCCTGACGTTTCATGGCGTCGCGGTCGTATTCGACGCGCAATTCCGGCAGGTCCAGCACCTGGACCCCTCCGAACTGGGACTGGCTGAACACCTTGAGGTTACGAACCTCGAGGTGGGGCCGAAGGATGCCGATGTCCAGGGCACCGATCTCGACCTCGGCCACGCCACTGGAGTTCACCCGGGCCTGGATCGCACGCTTGGCGATCCAGTCGAAACACAGGAGCCCCGCCAGCGCCAGCAAGATGAGCAGGACGATGCCACCCAGGAGGAGCCGGAGGGACAATCGAAGCCATCGAGGCAGTCGCCCGGCGGGGGCCGCAGCCGCCAGGGCGGGATGCAGGGGGGCGCCCGGGCTGCTCACAGCACCACATCCTCCGGGCGGACTTCCAGACACTCGTCCTGATCTTCCCAGATGACGGCGGGATACGTCTCGAGGAGGGGAGGCATGAGTTCGGCGGCGGCCTCGACCAGGAGTTTCTCGGCGTCCTGGGCGGCATCCTCGAAGGCGGCGTCGTAATCCTTGGATTTGCGACGTTGCTTGTCGTCCCAGTGGGCCACCTGATGGGCCTCTTCGTACTGGTTGGCCCAGCGTTCGAAGCGGGCGCGGAACCCCTCGGGGATCTCGTCGAAGGGCACACAGGTCTCACCGCAATGGTGACAGCGAAGCCCGTTCGTCACCACGTCGCGGGTGAACAGCGGCAGGAGCGGGGCCCTGCAACACGGTGCCTCGAGATATCCCGCCGGGATGCCGACCAGACGTTTGAGCCAGATCTGCCGATCGTGGGCCAGTTGGGAGCCCAACCGATAGGCCCCGACCAGCGGGTGCGACAACCGCCACACCTGTCCATGCAATTGGCCCAGGGTCTGAGAACACCAGCGGGCGAGGGTCAGGTCGTCGAAATGCCGGAAGGTCCGGGCGTACTCCTTCCAGAGCCGATCCAGCGGTGAATCCTCCTGCATCTCGGACATAGGCCGTGAAGCTAGCGGGTCGGCGACGGGAATCCAAGAGCGCTCCGACGGTGCCGAACGGCCCGGCGAAGGCGGAACCCACGGCAGGAGCCGATGCCCTGCCGGGCTCACAAATGCGAAAAGGGGTTGGTCCGAAGACCAACCCCTTGTGGATCGCCGCCACGCGGGCGGCCGTTCAGACGATCACTGGTAGGTGATCACCAGTTTGCCGTTCTCGTTCTTGATCGAGATGATCGTGACCGAGGGGCTGATGCTCAGATAACCGGCGGTGCCCGTGGTCGGGATGTCGGCGGTCACGGTCTTGGTGGACTCGGAGAGCGTCACGCCGGTGAGCGGCGTGCCGGTCAGTCCGGCCGGAACCTTGCCGACGGCCACCCGGGTGGACTTGGCCGGGGCGACGCCAGCGCGGTAGGCCTTGAAGCCACCGTTCTCGAGGTCGTTGACCAGCACCTTGTCGCCGTTGGCCTTGACGCTGGCCAACTCGATGTGGGCCGCGCCACCGTTGTCCTGGAACAGGATGCGCACCGGGTAGATGCCGGCGTCCTGGACGAAGAACCGGGTCAGTCCGGTCGCGGTCGCACCGTTCAGCTCGAGGCCGCCCTCACCGAGGAGGATGCCGTCGGTGGGCTTGCCGATCGGACCCGCCTGGGCACGGAAGCGGTCGTCGCAGGCGATGGCCAGCGTGACCACCCCGGCGGGCAGTTCGATGAACGTGGTGATCTCGGCAGCGATGCCCGTGTCGGTACCGCTGAGGCCCGGGACACCCGGCATCCCCTCGTCGGGAACGAAGGTGCCGCCACTGTTGCCGGCGACCGAATTCACGTTCAGCAGGGTGCCGATCTCGAACTTGACCGTCTTGCCGTCCTTGACGCCGGCCGCGAGGGCGTTGCCGGGCTCGTTCTCGTTGGCGAGGTTGTCGATCAGGACGCCGGACTCGTCCTTCAGGGTGCCCAGCAGGGCGAGCTCGACATCATCGAGGACCTTGGAGGTCATGACCTCGTTCTGCACGATGCGCCAGATGAAGCCCGGCTTCGACTTGTCGACCGACACGGCCTGATGGGCGGCGGTCAGCACCGCGGTCTTCGGCGAGATGAACGTGCCGGCGTCGGTGACCACCTTGCCGGTGGTGTCCTTCACGGTGATCGCGTAGGTGTGGTTGCCCTCGGCGAACGGGGCCGTGGCGGTGTAGGTCACGTCGGTGGCGTCGCCGCTCTTCGGGGCCACGGTGGCGACCACTTCCTTGCCGTCGATGACGAGCTTGATGCCCTTCGGATCGGCCACCGCGCCGCCCTTGTCGTTGATGCGGAACGAGAAGGTGATGACACCCGGATTGATGGCCGACAGGAACAGGCTGTCGGAACCGGTGGAGGCCGTGCCGAGCGAGACCAGAGCGGTCTCCTTGGGCGACTTGCCGAACACGATGGCGTGGGCACCCAGACCGCCCCAGCCCTTCTGGCCGTTCTGGCCGGCGCCGTTGTCACCGTCGTTGATGGCCATGCCCAGACCGAACTGGGCACCGAGGGTCAGCGGCGGGGTCTTGCCGATGGCCGCGGCCGGGAGCTTGATCTCGTAGTAGGTCTTCTTGGCCGCGGTGTCGCGGGTCACGACCGCCTCGGTGCCACCGGGGCCGGCCTCATGCATGACGATCACGTCGGCCAGGTCGCCGTCCACACCGCCCAGGGCGTAGTTGTAGAGAGCCACCTGCTGCTGGCGATCGGCGCTGGCGATCATGAGCTGCACGGAGTCGCCGTTCCAGGCGCTCTTGGCGGCGTTCTCGTGGTAGTCGTCGGTGACCACGAAGCCGAAGTAGACGTTGTCGGCGTCGTAGACGACCTGGACGGCCGAGGTCTGGTCATCGGGGCCGGACCAGGTGCCGCCACCGTATTCCTCGAACAGGACGTACTTGCCGGTGCCGGCGGCGCCGGAACCCTTCGGCACCGAGAACTTGGGATCCGAGAGGACCGGCACGCCGCCCCACTCGTTGAGCTTGCCGTCGATCACGATCGGAGCCGTGACCGCGCTGGCGGTGTAGTACTCCTTGCCCGGCTCGATGTCGTTCGGAACGACGGAGCTGAGGGTGAAGAGGGCCGTCTCGGCCGGGGTCTTGCCGAACACGATGGCGTGGGCACCCAGACCGCCCCAGCCCTTCTGGCCGTTCTGGCCGGCGCCGGCATCACCGTCGTTGATGGCCATGCCCAGACCGAACTGGACGCCACCCTGCAGGTTCTCGATGGCGAGCGAAGCCTTCGGGAGCTTGATCTCGTAGGTGGTGCGCTTGGTCGCACCATTGCGGGTCACGACCGCCTCGGTGCCGCCGGGGCCGGCCTCGTGCATGACGATGGTTTCGCCCAGATCGCCTTCCACGCCGCCGAGGGCGTAGTTGTACAGGGCCACCTGCTTGGTGCGGTCGGCGCTGGCGATCATCAACTGGATGGAGTCGCCGTTCCAGGCGCTCTTGGCGGCGTTCTCGTGGTAGTCGTCGGTGACCACGAAGCCGAAGTAGACGTTCTCGGTGTCGAAGATGACCTGCACGGCCGAGGTCTGGTCATCGGGACCGGACCAGGTGCCGCCGCCGTACTCCTCGAACAGGACATACTTGCCGTTCGGGCCGGAACCCTTGGGGATGGAGAACTTGGGGTCGGCGAGGACCGGGACACCCTTCCACTCGTCGAGCTTGCCATCGATGGTGACGGCTCCCTGGGCACGGTTCACGGTGTAGAACTCCTTGCCGGGCTCGATGTCGTTCTTCTTCTGGAGGGTGATCTCGGCGGTCTCGGCCGGCGTCTTGCCGAACACGATGGCGTGGGCGCCCAGACCGCCCCAGCCCTTCTGGCCGTTCTGACCGGCGCCGTTGTCGCCGTCGTTGATGGCCATGCCCAAGCCGAACTTCACGCCACCTTCGAGCTTGGCGATGTCGAGGGAGGCCTTCGGCAGCTTGATCTCATAGATGGTGCGCTTGCTGGTGCCGTTGCGGGTCACCACGGCCTCGGTGCCACCGGGGCCGGCCTCGTGCATCACGATCACTTCGCCGAGGTCGCCTTCCACGCCACCGAGGGCGTAGTTGTAGAGGGCCACCTGCTTGCTGCGGTCGGCGCTGGCGATCATCAACTGGATGGAGTCGCCGTTCCAGGCGCTCTTGGCGGCGTTCTCGTGGTAGTCGTCGGTGACCACGAAGCCGAAGTAGACGTTCTCGGCATCATACACGATCTGGACGGCAGAGGTCTGGTCATTCGGGCCGGACCAGGTGCCCCCACCATATTCCTCGAACAGCACGTACTTGCCCGTGCCCTTGGGGCCGGAGCCCTTGGGTACGGCGAACTTCGGGTCGGCCAGGACAGGCACCCCAGACCATTCGTTGAGGCTGCCGTCGAGGGCGATGGGTTTCGGGGCGAACACGACCGAATAGGTGTCCTTGCCCGGTTCGATGTCGTTGGTCGGGGTCTGTGCCGAGGCGCCGAACGCCACGAACGCAGCCGCCAGACCCAACACTTGTTTGTGGATTTGGTTTTTCATTCTTACAGATCGTTTCGATGGGGTCACGATCGGGAGGCCCCGGCAACAGAAAAATGGCGGAATGGCATCAGGGGCGGACGGGAACGACAGGGTGGCGTCTTTTTTGAGGTCCCGCCCTCCGCCTGGGGCCATGCCGCAACCGCTCCGTGGAGGCGACCGCTGGAGAAGATCTTCCATGCCCGGCCCGTGTCCCAGGCGAGGATTTGCTTCGTGGTGCCGCGGGCGGGACTCGAACCCGCACGGCTTTTGAGGCCTGGGGATTTTAAGTCCCCTGTGTCTGCCATTTCACCACCGCGGCAACTGCGTTTTTGCTGGGGTTTTGAGGGTCACCCCGAGATTTCAGTGGTTGTGGATACACTTTTGGATACACTTGCAACCCAGTGAAACCCACTGAAACGAAACGATCAGATGCGCGAAGGTACACAACTGTCTTGGACGGTCGCAACCAACCGGTTCGACATTTGTACCGGCGAGACGGCGCCTTCTACACGCGGTTCACAACGATCGATCAGGCGGGACGAAAACGAAAGGTGTGGAGATCCCTGAGTCCGGCTTCAACCGTCCCAGCAGCCAAAGCTGCCATGCTGAAACTGATCTCTGACGCGGCCAAGACCAGCATTCCGGTTCAGGGGCGCTGCCCCACAATCGCCGCTTACTCCGAGCGCTTTCTCGAAGAAGCTTCCCCTAACAAGCGCCCAGCTACGCAGCGGAAAGAGAAAACTCACATCGCGTGGTGGGTTGAGCGAATCGGCGCGCAACCGGTGAACCGGGTTCATCGGACCCACATCAACAATGCCATCGCCGACCTGAGAAAAAACGGGCTCAGCCCGCGCACCTGTAACCTGTACGTCATCACTCTCCGATGCGTGCTGAAGCGCGCCCTGGAGGAAGGCTTGATCACCTCGCTGCCGACACTAGGACTCCGCCCACTCAAGGTGACGCAAATCAAACGGCAACTGGTGAGCATGGAAACCTTTGAGCGGATCCTCGAAGTGGGAGCCCCCTCCGGCAC
>JBEGWF010000085.1:0-5665 GCA_041177965.1 Verrucomicrobiota bacterium
CATCAACGACTCGCCGCCAACGAGCCGGTTTTCTTTCGGGGGATCAACCTGAACGGCCCCGCCACTCGCATCGACGGTCATGACTGGGAGGCGGAGTCGACCACGAACCTCGTCCTCAGCGGGAAAAGCTTCGAGAACCAGCAGGTGCCGCTGCGGCCGGCCACCGATCCATCGCGGAGCCGGATGATCCGCAGCAGTCGCTGGGGCAGTCGGGTGGATGTCAGCCTGACTTCGGTGCCGCCCGGGACCTTCCAGGTCTTCGCCTATGTCTGGGAGGACAATCACAGTGAGCAGTTCGATCTGCTGCTCAACGGTCGGGTGGTCGCCGAGAAATTCCACAGCGGTGCCGCAGGCTCCTGGCAGCGGTTGGGTCCGTGGCCCCTCCGCCTCGAAGGCACCAACACACAAATCACTCTTTCGGCCCGGGGCCCAGGCCATGGCGCGGCCAATTTGTCCGGCATCGAGGTGTGGTCGGGCGCGGGAGTCGTTCCATCTCCGGAGCCGCCCCGATTCGCCGGCACCCCTTCGGCCGAGCAGGCGGCATTCTTCGAGAACCGCATCCGCCCGGTCTTGGTCGAACACTGCTACGAATGCCACAGCGCGCAGTCCGCGAAGCTCAAGGGGGGCCTGCTGCTGGATTCGAGAGCCGGCGTGATCCGTGGCGGGGACAGCGGACCGATCATCGCCCCGGGTGACCCCGAGGCCAGTCTGTTGATCCGGGCGGTGCAGCGCACCGATCCCGCCCTCACCATGCCGCCGAAACAATCGCTACCGCCCCAGGCGATCGAAGATCTGATCGCATGGGTGCGCATGGGCGCCCCGGACCCGAGAACCGAGGACACGGTCGCCCAACAAGGTGCGCGGTCGTCGATCGACTGGAACCGTGCCCGCGAGTGGTGGTCGTTCCGACCCGTGGTGGATCCTCCGTTGCCGAGGCTTCGGAATCCGTCCTGGCCGGCCAACGGCCTCGACACCTTCATCCTGGCCCGATTGGAGTCCGCCGGTCTCGAGCCCGCTGCGGATGCGGATCGCCGGACACTCATCCGAAGGATGAGTTTCGATCTCCTCGGCCTGCCTCCGGACCCGGCCGAGGTCGACGCCTTCGTGAAGGATCCTTCACCGGACGCCGTGTCGCGGGTGGTGGACCGATTCCTCGACTCTCCGAGATACGGCGAGCGTTGGGGGCGGCACTGGCTCGATGTGGTCCGCTATGCCGACACGGCGGGCGACAATTCCGATTTCCCCGTGCCGCAACTCCACGAGTACCGGGACTGGGTCATCCGGTCCTTCAACCAGGACCTGTCCTTCCACCAATTCGTCCGGGAACAGATCGCGGGCGATCTCCTCGAGAGCACCGATCCGGAACAGCGATTCTCACGGATCATCGCCACCGGCTACCTGGCCAACGCGCGGCGGTTCGGCTCGCGGGTCGACGATTATCCATGGCACCTGACCATCGAAGACACGCTCGACAACCTCGGGCGGAGCTTCCTGGGCCTGTCGCTCAACTGCGCCCGCTGCCACGACCACAAATTCGACCCGATCCCCACCGCCGACTACTACGCGCTCTACGGGATCTTCAACAGCACCCGGTATCCCTGGCCCGGAATCGAACTGGAGCAACGCCAGCGGGACCTCATCCCGTTGGTCACCCCGGAGACGCTGCCCGAGTACCATACCCGGATGTCGGCACGACGGACCGAGAGGGAACAACTGCAGAAACGGCTCGAACAGGCACGGGCTTCGTTGAAGTCGTCCGCCGCCGCCGGAAAGGCGCAGGCGGAGAAACACGTTCGGGATGCCGAACAGGCTCTGCAGGACCATTCCAGGCAGGCTCCATTGGCCCGGATGGCCTATGCCGTCACGGAGTCCCAGCGCACGGGGGATGCGGTCATCCAGATCAAGGGCGATCCGGCCCGGCCCGGGGCGACGGTGCCTCGACGATTCCTCCAGGTACTGGGCGGAACCCCGCTGCCGGCTGGCGGGACCGGCAGCGGCCGTCGCGAACTGGCGGGTTGGATCACCGACCGCGGCAACCCGCTGATCGACCGGGTCTGGGTCAACCGCGTCTGGCAGCATCACTTCGGTCGAGGGTTGGTACCCTCACCCAACGACTTCGGCCGACAAGGGCGTCCGCCGAGCCATCCCGAACTCCTGGACTGGCTGGCCACCCGGTTCCGGGAATCCGATGGGTCGACCAAGGCCCTGCATCGGATGATCCTGCTCTCCAGGACCTACCGTCAGGGGAGTCTCCGCACGCCCGCTTCCGTCGAGAAGGATCCGGCCAATGAGCTGCTCGGCATATTCCCGAGGCGTCGGCTCGATGCCGAGGCGCTCCGGGATACGCTGCTGCTTCTCGGGGAATCGCTCGACCTGTCCCCGGCCGGAGCGCACCCCTTCCCACCGGAAAGCGAGTGGAAGTTCACCCAGCATCACCCGTTCCGCGCCCTCTACGAGTCGTCTCATCGCAGCGTCTTCCTCATGACCCAGCGCATCCAGCGGCACCCCTTCCTCGCCGTGTTCGATGGCGCCGATCCCTCGACGAGCACCGCGGCCCGGCTCACGAGCACCACTCCGGTGCAGGCCCTGTTCCTCCTCAACGACCCCCTGGTTCACGCCCAGGCGGAGCGTTTCGGCCGACGCATCCTCCGCTCGGGCGGCACCCACGCCGAGCGCATCGGCCGTGCCTACCTGTGGGCGCTGTCCCGATGGCCCGACCCCCAGGAGGTGTCGATGGCCGAGAGGTTCCTCAAGGAGGCGATGACCCGCGATGGGGGAGCAGACCCCGAGCATCCGGCCGCCTGGAACTCGCTGGCTCGGGCCTTGATGCGCCTCAACGAGTTCGTGTACCTCGACTGAACGGCCGTCCCCATGCCCACCACCCCCCGCGGAATCACCCGTCGCGCTTCGCTCCGTTCCCTGGTCGGAGGCTCCTTGCTGTTGCCGGGCATCGTCTCCGATCTCTTGGCCTCGCAGGAGAACCATCCATCGACCCGAGAACTCGGCGACCCCCTGGCTGCGCGCGCGCCGCATTTCCCGACCCGGGCCCAACGGGTCATCTTCATCTTCTCCAATGGTGGCGTGTCCCACATGGACACCTTCGATTACAAACCGCGGCTTTTCGCCGCCGACGGCAAGACCCTCGGCGTGGGCGGTGGCCTCTCCAACCAGCAACGTCGGTTGCTCAGGCCGGGATGGGAGTTCCGACCCGGCGGACGATGCGGCACCCTCGTCAGCGACCTGTTTCCCCACCTGAGGGATTGCATGGATGAGATCTGCCTCATCCGCTCGATGAAATCCGACGACAACGAGCACTATCAGGCCACCCTCGGCATCCACACCGGATCGTTCTTCTTCTCGCGACCCAGCCTCGGATCCTGGGTCAGCTACGGGCTGGGCACCCTGAACCAGAACCTGCCCTCGTTCGTGGTCATCTCCGCGGGCTCCCCGTACGCCGGCACCCAGATCTTCAACAACGACTTCCTGCCGGCCTACCACCAGGGCGTCCGCGTGATCCCCGGCCGCGAACCGATCGCCAACCTCGACCGCCGATCGGCCCGGGCCGGCACCCAGGAACTCGAACTCGGACTGGCCGAGGCCCTCAACCGGAGACACCTCCAGGCTCGCGGAATCGACACGGAGCTGGCGGCCCGGATCCGGAGCTTCGAGACCGCCTTCCACATGCAGACCGAGGCTCGCGACGTGTTCGACCTGTCCCGGGAATCCGATGCGACGCTGGACCTCTACGGGCTCAAACGCGGACAGACCGACGGCTTCGGGTGGCCCTGCCTGGTGGCCCGCCGACTGGCCGAACGCGGGGTCCGGTTCATCGAACTGGTCGACGGCTCCTCGTCGCACAACTGGGACCAGCACGGCGACATGGCCGAGCACGCCCAGCACGCCCGCAACATCGACCGACCCATCGCCGGATTGCTCAGGGACCTGCGCCAGCGGGGCATGCTCGACGACACTCTGGTGGTCTGGACCACCGAATTCGGTCGGACCCCGGGTGTGGATGGCGACAAGGGGCGCGGACACCACAGCGCCTGTTTTTCCTCCTGGATGGCCGGTGCCGGGGTGCGCGGCGGCACCACCTATGGCAGCACCGACGAACTCGGAGCGGCCGTGGCCGAGAACCGGGTGCACGTGCATGACTTCCACGCCACCCTGCTCCACCTGCTGGGCATGGATCACGAACACCTCACCTTCCGCCACGGCGGGCGCGACTACCGACTCACCGACGTTCACGGCAACGTGGTGCAGGGACTCCTGGCCTGAATCCCCAAGCACTTGCACCGGCAGCGCGAAGCGTCCCCTCGTCTCGAACGATTACCCTTGGGGGGCACAAACCCCCTTTCCTTTTGTCGGGGATGCGTTAGCGATCCCACTCCGTGAACGAGACGACTCCCGATCCGAGCCCGGAGGGCGACACCGCATCCGACGGTCATTCCGGCCATGCAGTGCCCTCTCACCGGAGGAAACCGGGGTTCCCCTGGTTTCCCGGGGTCACTCTCGCGTTGATTGCGGCAGCCATCGCCGGGGTGCGGTGGCAACCGGAACTGGAGCGCAACCTCCAGGCTTGGGCGACGGCGGCTCTGGCACTCCTCGGGGCCGTGCTGCTGCTGATCTGGTTCCTCGCCTCGTCCCGGTTCCGACCGCGGACCCGGTGGGTCGGACTCGCCGGGATCCTCGCCTGCGGACTGGTCCTGAAATGGTCGCTCCGATTGGACGGGACCCTCGATGGCACAGGCCTCCCCCGATGGGTGTGGCGCGGGAGCGTCCGCAGCGCTGCAGCCACGACCCAGTCCGAAGGCACGAACACCCCAACCGCCGCGACGCCCACGACCTCCGCCCGGGATCCTCGATCCACCCCACTGCCCGGCCTCGAAGACGTGCCGCAGTTCCTCGGTCCCGATCGATCCGGAATCCTCCCCACGTCCCGCTTCTCGGCCGACTGGAACACCCAAGCCCCCCGCGAACTCTGGCGTCGACCCATCGGGCTCGGGTGGTCCGCCTTCGCCGTGGTGGGCGGACGTGCCTGGACCCAGGAGCAAACCGGCGACGACGAACAGGTCACCTGCCTCGACGTGGCCACGGGCCGAACCCTCTGGAGCCACGCCGAACGCACGCGGTTCTCGGAATGGCAAGGCGGCGACGGTCCCCGGGCCACCCCGACAATCCATGAAGGCCGCGTCTATGCATTCGGTGCCACCGGCCTGCTGCTCTGCCTGGAGGCCGCAGACGGGCGCCCGGTGTGGAGGCGCTCGGTGCTGGAGGAGAACGGCCTGGGCAACATCACCTGGGGCACCAGCGCCTCACCGCTTCTCGTGGACGACCTCGTGGTGGTGACCGGCGGGCGGGGTTCCGGCGCGGTCGTGTTCGCGTTTCGGAAGGCCGACGGCACTCCGGTCTGGAAAGCGGGCTCGGGCGATGCGAGTTACGCCTCCCCGATCCTCGCCACCCTCGCGGGCCGTCGCGTGATCCTCTCGAACAACGCCGCGAGCCTCACCGCGCACGATCCGGCGACCGGGCGTCTGCTCTTCGAGCATCCCTGGGGCGGTGCGAAATGGCCGAAGGCCTCGCAACCCGTGGTGCTGCCGGGCGACCGGGTCTTCGTGTCGGCGGGCTACGGCATGGGTTGCCAGATCATCCAGGTGACGGCGGG
>JBEGWF010000086.1:0-22387 GCA_041177965.1 Verrucomicrobiota bacterium
CCACATGGGCCACGCCGGGCATGATCCCCTTGGGTCCGCCACTGAACCCCGCGAAGAAGTGGGGTTCGATGAAACCGGTGACGATGCGCACGTCGGCATCGACACACTCCCGGTGGATCCAAGCCGGGACGCCCGTGCGGGTGGTGCCCACCTGGACGCAGGCGGCGTGGTTGAAAGGTTCGTGGTTCATCACGCGCCAGTTCGCCACGACCTCAGGGGTGAGCATCCGTTCCAGTTCATCCCGGGTGCACGGCCGATGGGTGCCCAGTTGGCAGAGCAGGGTGACCTGCCCGCGTTGCACTCCCGCGCTCTCCAGGTGGTCCAGGAGCCATGGGATGATCCGCTCGTTCGGTGTGGCGCGGGTGATGTCGGTGAACAGGATGCAGATCCGACAGCCGGGCCTGAGCCACTCCCGCAAGGGTGGCGCCCCGATGGGCGACTCCAGGGCGGCGACGAGCGATGCGCGCTCATTGGCCAGCCCCGGCAGGGCTCGCGGCTCGATCACCGTCGTGGCGTCGTCGGGGAATGTCACCGGGAGCCGACCGCGTCCGTAGGCCAAGGGAACCGTCATCGCGGGGCAGTCAAACCGGCTTGCACCGGAAGGAAACGTGAAAATCCGGTTTTTTCAAAAAATCAGTTGCCCACACCCCGAACCGCCTCTAATTCTCCCCGGTCTGAAGCCCGTCTGCGTTGGAGATTTCCTTTCCCGCAGCTTCCCCAAGTCAACATTCCCGCGGCCATCACTTCCGCCGCATCTCTGGGACCGGGCTGTTCCGACATACCATATCGCATGAGCAATCAGCAATCGCCGGAGGAATCGGTTCCCCGGTCCCAGGAGCATCAACCGGCTCCTCCGTCATCGCAGCCATCGGCCCCCCCTCCCGAACCGGGTGAGTGGCGACCCTCCGGTGGAGATTCCCCGGCGTCCCAGGGTCCCGCTCCGCAGGGCGGTCAAGGCCAGCAGGGCACCTTCCGCCCAGGCGGAGGTCAGGGCGGGTTTCGTCAGGGTGGCGGCGGTGGAGGCCGACGCCATGGCGGCCATCATCATCGTCACGGTGGCCACCAGCGCCATCATCAAGGTGGCGGAGGCGGAGGCGGTGGCGGTGGCGGCGGTGGCGGCGGCGGAAACCGTGGCTACAACCCCCAAGGGGGCAATTATCAGGGCGGAAACCAGGGTGGCAATCAGGGCGGCCAGGGTGGAAACCAGGGCGGCGGAAACCCGCAGCCCCAGGCCGAGCCGGTCATCCTCGAGGGATGGCTGGAGATGTCCGAGAAGGGGTTCGGATTCCTGCGGTCCTCGAAGGGCAATTATGCCCCCAAGCCGACCGATGTGTTTCTGACCCCCGACTCCATCAAGCGTCTGGCCCTGCGCGAGGGCTGCCAGATCAAGTGTTCGGTCAATCCTCCGCACCGGGGCAGCAGCCCGCAGATGCGCGAGGTCATCGAGGTCAACGGCAAGTCCTATCAGGACTACCTGCACGCCATGCGCTTCGAGAACCTCACCACGATCGATCCGGTCGACAAATTTCAGCTCGAGACCACCCCCGACAGCCTCGAGACGCGCATCATCGACCTGGTCACGCCGATCGGCAAAGGCACCCGCGGCCTGATCGTGGCCCCGCCGCGCACCGGCAAGACCACCATCCTCAAGCAGATCTGCAACGCCATCACCACCAATCACCCCGAGGTGCATTGCCTCGTGCTGCTCATCGATGAGCGCCCCGAGGAGGTCACCGACTTCCAGCGCAGCGTGAAGGCCGAGGTGGTGGCCTCGAGCAACGACCAGGATCTCGAGACGCACGTGCGTCTGAGCCGCCTGATGATCGAGCGCTGCCGCCGCATGGTGGAGGCGGGCAAGGATGTCTTCGTCCTGCTCGATTCCATCACCCGCGTGGCCCGCGCCTACAACTCCGTGCACGGCGGCTCCGGCCGGACGATGACCGGTGGTGTGGATGCCCGCGCCCTGGAGATCCCGCGCAAGATGTTCGCCTCGGCCCGCAAGGTCGAGGAGGGCGGTTCGCTGACCATCCTGGCGACCGCGCTGGTGGACACCGGCAGCCGCATGGACGAGCTGATCTTCCAGGAGTTCAAGGGTACCGGCAACATGGAGCTCATCCTCGACCGGAAGCTCTCCGAGCGACGGTTGTACCCTGCCATCGACATCCCGAAGTCGGGCACCCGCAAGGAGGAGAAGCTCTTCCCGCCGAACCAGATCGACGCCATCCGCAAGCTGCGCCGCATGATGACCGACCTTCAGCCGGTGGAGGCCATGGAGACGCTCATCGCCGCGCTCAAGAAGCACAAGACCAACGCGGAGCTGCTCTCCAAGCTGGGCTGATCCGGATCGGAACCGGGAATCGAATCCCGACGAAAAACGCCCCGACCGCGAGGTCGGGGCGTTTTGTCGTCCCGGTGCCGGGAAATCCCGGCCGTGGCCCGGTTTTCAGGCCTTCGGGAGCAGGTCGGCCACCAGGGCCTTCTCCTCCTTCAACTCGTTCTCCGTCGCCGTGATCTTGGAACGGCTGAACTCGTTGATGGGAACGCCCTGGACGATCTCCCAGCGCTGGCCGTCGCTGCGGGTCGGGTGGCTGAAGATCAGGCCCTTCTCGATGCCGTAATCGCCCTGCGAGCACACGGCCACGCTGAAGCTGTCGTCGGGATGCGTCGGGGTCGTCAGCGCGCGCACGGTGTCGACCACGGCGTTGGCCGCCGAAGCCGCCGAGCTGAGGCCGCGGGCCTCGATGATCGCCGCACCGCGCTTCTGCACGGTGGGAATGAAGGTGTCCTTGAACCAGACCTCGTCGTTGATGACCGACGTGGCGGCCTTGCCTCCGATGCGGGCCTGGTAGAAGTCGGGGTACATCGTGGAGCTGTGGTTGCCCCAGATGGCGATGTTGGACACCTGATCGACCCGCACGCCGGCCTTCTTGGCCAGCTGCGTCTTGGCGCGGTTCTGGTCGAGCATGGTCATCGCGAACCAGCGGTCGGAAGGCACGTCCTTCGCCGCGTTCATGGCGATGAGGCAGTTCGTGTTGCAGGGGTTGCCCACCACCAGGGTCCGGACATCGGAGGCCGCGTTGCGCTGGATGGCCTGGCCCTGACCGGTGAAGATCTTGCCGTTGATGCCCAGCAGGTCCTTGCGCTCCATGCCCTGCTTTCGGGGCACGCTGCCCACGAGCAGCGCCCAGTTCACTCCGCGGAAGCCCTCGTCGAGGCTGGCCGTCGGCACCACTCCCTGCAGCAGGGGGAAGGCGCAGTCGTCGAGTTCCATCACCACGCCGCCGAGGGCCTTCAGGGCGGGCTCGATCTCGATCAGGTGGAGGATGACCGGTTGGGTGGGGCCGAACATCGCGCCGGAGGCGATGCGGAACAGCAGGGAGTAACCAATCTGACCGGCAGCGCCGGTCACAGCGACACGGATGGGAGCGTTCATTGAGCGGGCGGAAGTCTGGACCGGATCGATGCCGAAGGCAAAATGCAAAGATTTCCATGGTAACCCGCGAGTGGCACCCGCGTCGATCCCGGGGGCTCCTTGCTTCCGGTTCCCGGATCGACGACCATTCCCGGATCCATGGCTGAAACCCCACGAAAGATCCGCACGGTCCCGATGTCGCTGGTGCTGGCGGTCTGCATGACCGCGGTCCATGCGCGAGCCGCCGACCAGCCGTTCAAGCCCTCGGAGGCCAAGACCACCAAGCCCGACCTGCTGGGCCGGACCCGCACCGAACTCCGCGATTCCAGCGGTCGCAAGGTGGGCGACGCCGTGACCACGAAGCCCAGCCTCATCGGAGACACACGGACGACCGTCCGCGACGCCTCGGGAAAGCCGCTGGGCGAGGCGGTCACCCGCAAACCGGACCTGATGGGGCAATCCCGCACGACCTTCAAGGATCCCAACGGCAGGACGATCGGAACGGGAGTGACGACCCAGCCCGACCTGCTGGGCCGAACGCGGACCCGTTTCACCGATCCGAGCGGTCGGACGCTGGGAGAGGCGGTGACCACGAAGCCCGGCCTGCTGGGCGAGACGCGGACCACGATCCGGGGCGGAACCCCTTGGAATCCGGGCACCACCTCCGGCAAGTCGACCACGGCTCCGCCGAGCACCAAGGCCCCTCCGGCCACCCGGAAGCCTTGACCCGGGAGGGGTCTCGATCGGGGGTTCCGCGGGTGCGGTTTTCGGCACGGCTTTTGGAGTGGAGCAAAATACCGCTTGATCCACGGGCCGCCGCCGATAATCTGTCGGTTCTTTCGTCTTACCGAAAAGGTCCAGTTTATGCGTCGTCCGAAGGGAATCAAAACCAAGAAGTCCGTCTCCAAGCGGTTCAAAATCACCGCGAGCGGCAAGGTGCTCACCCAGCACGCCGGAAAGCGCCACCTGCTCTCCAGCAAGAACGCCAACCGCAGGCGCCGCCTCGGGACGGCCAAGCTCGTGCACGAGACCGACGTGTACAAGATCAAGTCCTGTCTGCCGTTCTCCCACTGAACACCTCCACTTTCTAACCGACCACTTCCATGCGTGTCACCAACGCTCCCGCTTCCCGCAAACGTCGCAAGAGGATGCTCAAGCTGGCGAAGGGCTTCCGCCTACGCCGCAGCAGCCATTACCGGTACGCCAGCGATGCCGTCGACCACGGCATGCAGTACGCCTACCGCGACCGCAAGGCCAAGAAGCGCACCTTCCGCTACCTCTGGCAGATCCGCATCAACGCGGCCGCCCGTGCCGCCGGTCTGACCTACAGCCGCTTCATGGAGGGCCTGAAGGCCGCCGGATGCTCGCTCGACCGCAAGGTTCTGGCCGACATCGCCGCGACCGACTCCGGCGCCTTCGCCAAGCTCGTCGAGGTGGCCCAGGGTGCTCTCAAGGCCAAGCCCGGTGCGACGACCCAGGCCGTCGCCGCCTGAGCCAACCGATCCATTTTTCGGAAACCCCGAGGCGGGCGCCCTTTTGAGGAAGGTCGCCCGCTTTTCTTTGACCCGCCGGTCTTTCGCCCGGATTCGCGGCGGACCGCCTCCGGATCGCACCGCTGAACCGCTTTCCTGACCTCGAATCTCCGCCATGTCCCTTCAAGAACGCCTTCCCGCCATCCTCGCAGCCGCGCAGCAAGAACTCCGGGCCGCGCCGGACCTGTCCGCCCTCGATCGGGCCAAGGGTCGTTTTCTGGGCGCCGAGGGGCAGTTCACGGCCCTCATGAAGGAATTGGGCTCGCTGCCGAAGGAGGAACGCCCCTTGGCGGGCAAGGCCATCAATGCGGCCAAGCAGGAATTGGAGGCGGTGTTGGTCGAGGTGAGGGGAACTCTCGAACTCAAGGCCGCCCTGCCCAAGGAACCGGCCGATTTCACGCTGCCCGGCCGCCGACGCCCCCTGGGCCGCCTGCATCCGCTGACCCAGGTCACCGATTCCATCGTGCGCGCCTTCCGCAAGCTGGGCTTCGCCGTGGCCGACGGGCCCGAGATCGAGGATGAAGTCCATTGCTTCGATGCGCTGAACACCCCCAAGGATCATCCGGCACGGGATGCCCAGGACACCTTTTTCCTAGATTCGGCCGGCCGCCCGCTGCTGCGCACCCACACCAGCTCGGTGCAGATCCGGGTCATGGAAAAGACCCCGCCTCCGATCCGCATCGTGGTGCCGGGTCGCGTGTTCCGTCGCGACAACGCCGACGCCACGCACAACCCGACGTTCCACCAGATCGAGGGCCTGTACGTCGACCGCAACGTCACGGTCAGCGACCTCAAGGGCACGGTCGAGGCGGTGTTCAAGGAGGTGCTTGGCAACGACGTCAAACTCCGTTTCCGCCCGCACTACTTCAGCTACACCGAGCCCAGCCTGGAGATCGACTTCACCAACGCCCTCGTCCGCAAACTGGGCAAGGATTGGCTGGAGATCGCCGGCTGCGGCATGGTGCATCCGCAGGTCTTCGAGAACGTGGGCTACGACCCCGAGGTCTGGAGCGGCTGGGCTTTCGGCTTCGGCATCGAGCGCATCGCCATGCTGTGCTACGGCATCACGGACATCCGGCTCCTGTACGAGAACGACGTCCGATTCCTCAAGCAGTTCTGAAATCCAGCCCCATCCGCGTCGCCGTACCCGAACCCTCTTTTTCGCCCATGAAAGTCACCCTCAACTGGCTCCGCAACCATGTGGACTTCGACGGGACTCCGGAAGAACTCACCGAGCGCCTCACGCTCCTGGGCCTCGAGGTCGAGGGCGTCGAGCGCCTGGCCGGCCCCTTCGAAGGCGTGGTCGTCGCCCAGGTGCTTTCGCGCGACAAACACCCCAACGCCGACAAGCTGTCGGTCTGTCGGGTGGCCGACGGTCGGGGCGAGCGCCAGATCGTCTGCGGCGCGCAGAACTTCAAGGCCGGTGACAAGGTGCCGCTGATCCTGCCCGGGGCCTCGCTGCCCTTGAAGGCCGGGGAGACCCAGCCCTTCACCATCAAGGTGGGCAAGATCCGAAGCGTCGAATCCCACGGCATGATGTGCTCTCACGAGGAGTTGGGCATCGATCCCGAGGCGACCGGTCACCGACGCGAAGATGGGCTGCTCATCCTGCGCGAGGACGCGACCGTCGGGCAGCCATTGGCCGAATACCTGGGTTTGTCGGGCAGCGACGTGGTCTTCGACCTGGAGGTCACCCCGAACCGCCCCGACCTCAATTCGGTGATCGGCATCGCCCGCGAAATCGCCGCCGTCACCGGCAAGCCCCTGCGCCTGCCCCAGGTCACGCTGCCCGAGGCCCCGGCGGCCCCGGCGCCTGCAACCGCGGCCTCCGTCCGTCTCGAGGCCGCAGATCTGTGCCCGCGATACACGGCCCGGGTGATCCGTGGCGTGAAGGTCGGTCCCAGCCCCGGGTGGCTGCGGTCCACGCTCGAGAAGGTCGGGCTGCGAAGCATCAACAACGTGGTGGATGTCTCCAACTACGTGATGCTGGAGACGGGGCAACCCCTGCACACCTTCGATCTGCGGTACATCCGACCCAATGCCTCCGGACTTCCCGAGGTGGTCATCCGCCGTGCCGCGGAAGGCGAGAAGTTCACCACCCTCGACGGTCGCGAGCACACCTTGACCCCGGAACACCTGCTCATCGCCGATGCCGCGGGCGGCATCGCCTTGGCGGGCATCATGGGCGGGGCGAACTCGGGCATCCAGGACGACACCACCGACGTGTTGATCGAGTCGGCCTATTTCGCCCCGACGGGCATCCGCCGCACTTCCAAGGCCCTCGCGCTGCGCACCGACGCGAGCTACCGCTTCGAGCGTGGGGCCGATGTCCAGGCGGCCGAATCGGCCGGTCGGCGTTGTGCCCAACTGCTGCTGGAGCTGGCCGGCGGCAGCCTCTGCGGGGCTGCCATCGACATCTTCCCGCAACCGCCTCAGGCCAAGGAACTGACCTTGCGCCACGATCGCGCCCAGGTGCTCCTGGGTGTGGAGATTCCCGCCGCGACCCAGGCCGGATTCCTGGCCGGTCTCGGCATCGACGAGGTCGGGCAGGGCAGCCGCAGCGGATCGCCCACCTCGGTCTGGCGCGTGCCGTCGTGGCGGGTGGATCTCAAGCGCGAGGTGGATCTGGTGGAAGAAGTGGCCCGCCTGTTCGGTGTCGACCGGATTCCCTCCACGGCCCCGCGCGGCGCGGTGGGCTCGCACCCCTTCGATGCCATCTACGACCGCTTCGCCGAGGTTCGGCGCATCCTGACGGGCCTTGGCCTCGACGAAGCCCAGGGCCAGACGTTGATCTCCGACGCGGCCGCCCGACGGGTCTCCGACGACGTGGTGCTCCTGGCCAATCCGCTCAGCAGCGACATGAACGCGCTGCGACCGTCGTTGCTGCCCGGCCTGCTCGATTCGCTGAGCCACAACCTCACCCGTCGCAATGGCGACGTGCAGTTGTTCGAGATCGGTCGGGTCTTCACCCTGCAGAACGGGTCGGCGCGGGAAGGCTGGCGCGTGGCCATCGCCCTCACCGGGGCGCGGGATCCCCGCTTCTGGTCCGGGGCCGATCGCGACGCCAAGGCCGATGTGTACGACCTCAAGGGCCTGGTCGAAGAGCTCATCGAGCGGCTGGGTCTTCGCGGCGTGGTGTACGCGAGACGCCCGGAAAGCACGGCGTTGATGCTCGAGTCGGCCACCGTGTCTCTGGGAGGCAAGATGCCCCTGGGTCAATTGGGTCAGTTGCTGCCCACGCTGGCCAAGCGCCACGACCTGCGCGATGCCGTGTTGCTGGCCGAGCTCGACCTCGATGTGCTGCTGGCCCGGAGCAATCCGGCCCGCAGCTTCAAACCCTTGGCCGCCTTCCCGTCGATCCAGCGCGATGTGGCGATGATCGTGCCCGAGGCGACCACGCACGAGGCGGTCCTCGCCGCCGTCAAGCAGGCCAAGCCCCAGCATCTCGAGGCCGTGGAACTCTTCGACGTCTTCCGTGGCAAGCACGTGCCCGAGGGTCACAAGAGCCTGGCCTACTCGTTCACCTATCGGGCGGCCGACCGCACCCTCAAGGACGAGGAGGTCCAGGCCGTCCACGAACGTCTGGTCGCCGTCTTCCAATCGGCCCTCGGAGCCACGCTGCGCGCCTGAACGGATCTCCCCGAGCGGCGCTCGCCGCACCCGTGGTCGGTCGGGCGTGCCTACGGCAGCATGACCGGTTCGATGTCGCCTCGGGCGATGTCCGCCTCAAGCAGGTTCAGGTGTGTGTCGAGGGCTTTCCGGAACTCCGGATTGGACAGGCTGACATTCCGGCCCAACGGGTCGTCCTTGCCGCGATAAAACAGGAGGAAGAGATCCCCTCCATCGATGACCAGGAGATAAACCACGCGTTTGGCCCTGCGGGGTGAGGTGGCATAGGCCTTGAGCAACCTCGTGCCGGTGGGCAGGCCCTTGGCAGCTATCGGTACCGCCAAGGCGGCCCTCGCCGATCGGGCGATGACCGGCAGGTCCTCGGCCGGGATAGACTTGCCAAATTCCCGCCTTCGGATCCGGGCTGATAGAAGGACCCTCACCGCTTGGACCCTCACCGCTTGGACCCTCACCGCTTGGACCCTCACCGCTTTTTGGCGGCCTTCTTCCAGGCGGTGCCGATACGGTCCATGCGTCCCTGGAGCGCTTCATCGACCTCGATGGCTTCGACAGCCTCGACCACTGGATCAGCCTCCAGTTCGAAGGGGATTCGGCGGGTTTTGACGACTTTGGTCAGATAGAGGCGGATCGCGGTCGGTAGATCCAAACCCATCTCTTCCAGCGTCACGGAAGCCTCGTCCCGGAGTTTGACCGGTAGTCGAACCTGCAAGGTTGTGGATGCAATCGCCATAAAAACACTGTCGGAAATAATACAAACCATGTCAAAGGTAGTGACCTTGATCGCTGTCGCTGTGGGCGTCGACGTGCCGGATCCAATGGCCTGCCGTGATCTACCCGGTACCGGCTTCGGCGCTTTCTCGATCAGGCTCGCCGTGGATCAGCCTCGTGGGGCATGGACATGAAGATGGGTGGGACGTTCCGGGGTGCTGGGCGTTGGTGGGGAGTGCCCCAACGGGGCACCGCATACCAGCCCGGGGTGGAACCCCGGGTTAGCCAACAGGCATGTGCCGCGTTCTGAAGGAACGCCGCATTCGCCGGGGTTATCCACCGGCGCTGGAGATGCATGGGCCGAAATTGATGCTGCGAAAAACGGGGGGGTCTGATTGGTTCCTGCCATGTCTCAGACTCCAGATGTCCGCTGGCGTCAGCGTTTCCAGAGTTTCGGCAGGGCGTTCTCGCAGTTGGCGGCCGCGGCCGACCTGGCGAAGCAGCGTCGATTGTCCGACCTGGAGCAGCAGGGGTTGATCCAAGCCTTCGAGTTCACCCATGAACTGGCGTGGAATACCCTCAAGGATTTTCTGGAATCGCGCGGTGCCGGCCCGCTGTACGGATCCAAGGACGCCACTCGCGAAGGGTTCACCAAGGGGTTGATCACCCATGGCGACGAGTGGATGGCGATGATCCAGGCGCGCAACCGCAGCAGTCACACCTACAACGAGAAGACCGCCCAGGAGGTCGCGTCCTCGATCCTGGGAAGCTTCGTCGGCGAGTTTGAACAATTCCGCCGCCGGTTTTCCGAATTGGAGGCGATGGAACCATGAGCCCGGTGCACGGATTGACCCGACGGACCCTCGATGGCATCGCGGGTGTCCTGTCGCGGTTTCCCGAGGTGGAGAAGGCCATCCTGTTCGGATCCCGTGCCAAGGGCACCCACAAGCCGGGATCCGACATCGACCTCTCGCTGGAGGGCGGGGCCCTCGACTGGCGAACCGTCGGAAAGATCTACGATGCGCTGGATGATCTCCTGCTGCCGTATCGCTTCAGCCTGATCCTCTTCGACAAGAACCTCGATCACGACGTGGCGGCCCACATCGCCCGGGTGGGGGTTTGCCTCTTTCAGCGCGGCGCCCTGCTCGAAGCACCCGTCAATGCCTGAACCGGGAATCGGCCTCATGGGGCATGGACATGAAGAGGGGTGGGATGTTCTGGGGTGCTGGGCGTTGGTGGGGAGTGCCCCAACGGGGCACCGCATACCAGCCCGGGGTGGAACCCCGGGTTTGCCAAACGGCACGTGCCGCGTTCTGAAGGAACGCCGCATCCGCCGGGGTTATCCACCGCTGCACCCGGGATGCGGCGTTCCTTCAGAACGCATCCGATTCATGGACCACCGCCCCAGGGTTGCACCCTGGGCTGGTATGCGCCGCCCCGTTGGGGCGGAAACGATCCACAGCCAGGCCCCGTGACGCTCTGGGATAAGAAAGGGACGGACCCCTTGGGTGCCCCGACGGTGAGAAAGGCAAAGGGCCCGTGGGTGCCTTCCGTGGATTCCGGAATGTTGCTGAAACCGTGGATCAGCCTCGTGGGGCATGGACATGAAGATGGGTGGGACGTTCCGGGGTGCTGGGCGTTGGTGGGGATTGCCCCAACGGGGCACCGCATACCAGCCCGGGGTGGAACCCCGGGTTAGCCAACAGGCATGTGCCGCGTTCTGAAGGAACGCCGCATTCGCCGGGGTTATCCACCGGCGCACCCGGGATGCGGGGTTCCTTCAGAACGCATCCGATTCATGGACCACCGCCCCAGGGTTGCACCCTGGGCTGGTATGCGCCGCCCCGTTGGGGCGGAACCGATCCACAGCCAGGCCCCGTGGCGCCCTGGGCTAAGAAAGGGACGGACCCCGTGGGTGCCCCGACGGCAAGAAAGGCACAGGGCCCGTGGGTACCTTCCATAGATTCCGGAATGTTGCTGAACCCGGGGAACGGCCCCGGCCTCAGGAGGGCCGGGTGTCCCGGTGTCGTGCGTTTGCCGTATGTCGCAGGCGCAGGGCATTGCCGATCACGATGAGGTCCGACAGGCCCATGGTCAGGGCGCAGACCACGGGGCTGAGGAATCCCAATGCGGCCAGCGGCACCGCCGCGGCGTTGTAGAAGAAGGCCCAGAACAGATTCTGGCGGATCGTCCGGAGCGTCCGACCGGCGAGGTCCAGGGCCTCGACCACCGCGGCCAGATCCGGTCGTAGCAGGACGATATCGGCGGCCTCGCGCGCCACATCCGAGGCGAGCGCCACGGCGATGCCCAGATCGGCCGCCGCCAGAGCCGGTGAGTCGTTGATGCCGTCGCCCACGAAGGCCACCCGACGCCCCCGGGCACGGATGTCGCCGAGGATGCGCACCTTGTCTTCCGGGCGGCATTCGGCACGGACCCGTTCCGGCGGGATGCCCACCGCCTTCGCCACGGCCTGACAGGCGGGGCCGGTGTCGCCCGAGAGCAACCAGGTCTCGATGCCCTGATCGTGCAGCCGTTGCAGCACGTCCGCCGAGTCCGGGCGCACGGCATCGCCCACCTGCAGGATTCCGAGCAGAACGGTGCCTTCAACGAGCAACAGGACGCTTTGGCCCGCATCGGAGGCCTGTTGGATCGCGGCCTCCGATTCCCGGTCCAAAGGCACCCCCAGCGAGCGCATCCAGCCGAGCGAACCCAACCGCAGGGGGCGTGTCGCATCGGATCCCGCGGCGATGGCTTCGATGCCCTGACCCCGCAGTTCCCGCCACGACATCAAAGACGGCACCGCAGGGGAAACAGCCGAAACGCTCCCCACCGCCGTGGCCGTGCCCGGTCCCGGATCCCGAAGGGCTCGGGCGGTCGCGACCACGGCCCGCGAGACCGGGTGTTGGGATCGTTCGGCCAGCGTGTGGGCGAGCGTGAGCAAGGGGACGGACCGGGATTCGGCCGGCCGCAGATCGTCCCACCGGGTCACCGAGGGGCGACCCACCGTGAGGGTGCCGGTCTTGTCGAAGGCCAGCGCGGAGATGCGCCCGGCTTTTTCGAGGGCGATGGCATCGCGGATGAGGATGCCCCTCCGGGCGGCGGCGTTGATGCCCGCCATCAGGGCGACCGGCGTGGCCAGACCCATGGCGCAGGGACAGGCCACGATGAGCACGGAGCAGAAGGCGGCGACGGCATCGCTCATCGGCGAGGTCGATGCCTGCGGATGCCAGAGCAGGGGAGCGAGCATGGCCTGCCAGTGCCGGATCATCGCCGGATTCCACGCCCAGGCGGCCGCGGCCAGGCAGGCGATGACGACCACCACCGGCACGAACACCGAACTCACCTGATCGGCGAGGCGCTGGACCGAGGCCCGGCTCGATTGGGCCCGTTCGACCACGGCGGCGATGCGGGCGAGGGTGGTGTGTTCGCCCGTCGCATTCACCCGGACCACCAGGCTTCCCTCGACGTTCACCGATCCGGCCAAGAGGGCCGAGCCCGGGGTCTTGCCCACCGGCATCGGTTCCCCGGTCAGCAGCGATTCATCGGCCGACGATGCCCCCTCCAGCACCACCGCATCGACCGGGATCCGATCGCCCGGCTTGATGCGCAATCGGTCTCCGGTGCGGAGTTGAGCCACGGGGATCTCCTGTTCCTGTCCACCCGCATCGAGGCGTCTGGCGGTGGCCGGAGCCAATGCGAGCAGAGCCTTCAGGGCATCGCCGGCCTTGGCGCTCATCCGGGCCTCGAGGGCGTGGCCCACGCTGATCAGCGTCAGGATGCTGACCGATTCGGTGAAGAACAGGTGGGCGTGTGCCTGGGTGAACAGCAGCCACAGGCTCCAGAGGTAGGCGGTGGAGGAACCCAGGGAAACCAGGGTGTCCATGTTCGAGCGCCCCGCCTGCGCCTGTCGCCAGGCCCCGCGGTAGAATCGCCAGCCCACGCCCGCCTGGACCACGGTCGCCACCGCCCATGCCACCCACTGGAAGGGCCGATGCATGCTCCAGTCGGCCAACCAATCCCCGGCCAGGAGCAGGATCGTGGCCGGAATGCCCAGCCAGAGGGCCGTCTTCCAGGGATGGGGCGCCGCAGGGGATGCCGACGGGGCGGGATGGGCCGCCGAGCCGGCATCCTCCAACAACCGCGCCCGATACCCCGCCTTTCGGACCGCGGCGATCAATCGCTCCGGTTCCGCCGGCCGGTCGGGCAGCCAATAGGCCCGGGCGGTGGCCGCGCGCAGGTCGACCACGGCCCTCGAGATGCCCGCCACCCCCTGCAGGGCCTCGGTGACCGAGCGGACGCAATTCCCGCAGTCCATGCCCTCGATCCCCAGTCGGGTCAGGGCACCCGACGGCGGCGTCGGTCGGGTGCGGGGACGGAACTGGATGGCCTCGGGCCCCATGCGCGCAGCGTGGTTCCAGAGCCACGGTCGGGACAACCAGAAACACTCTCGGGTCCGGGTCGGGGATTCAACAAGGCAGGTGCATTCGGGACCCGAGCCCTGTAAGATGTGCTGAAAAGGTAGCGATGTCTTCCGAGTCCTTCCTTCCTGAAGAATCTGCCGTGCTGCCCCGATCCCTGCGCGATCGCCTCGGGGCTTGGCGCAGGCTGCGCTGCCTGTCATCCCGTGATGCGCGCGAGGTCCATCTGGTGGAGGATGGTCTTGGGACCCTGCGGGTGTTCAAGATCCATCGGGGGCTGCATCCGGAGACGTTGTCCCGATTCCAGAAGACCCGAGAATCCCTGAAGGGGATCGCACCCGAAATGGGGTTGCTCCCGATCCTCGACTACGGGTTGGAACCGGTGCATGGCCTCGCCTGGGAGGAGTTTCCCGTGGCCGATGCGTTGGATCCGGGCTCGATCGGGTTCGACGCCTATTCCCCCGTCTCGATGGTTTCCGAAACCTCGGACTCCGCATCGAGCGCGGCCCGTGCCTCGCTGGAACTGGTCCGGGCACTGGAATTCCTGCACTCACGCGGACTGGTCCACGGGGATGTCAAGCCGGCCAATGTCCTCCGCTGGGGCGGCCGCTGGTTCCTTTCCGATTACGACACCCTGGGCGAGGTGCGCGACGCGGGCCGGATCATCACCGCGTCGACCGAGGGGTATTGCCCGCCGGGGGAATGCGAAGGACCGGACCGTGATCTCTACGCCCTGGGGAAACTCGTCTACGAACTGTGGAGCGGGAACAACCGGTTGGAGTATCCGTCGATTCCCCAGCGACTCACCGGGGTCGGCACGTGGAGTGCGGAGGATCGACTGATCAACCGCCTCATCGAGGCCCTGTGTCATCCAGTGGGCCTGAATCGACTCAACCGCCTCGAGGTGGTGCGGGGAGTTCTCGAATCGGTGGAGACGGGAGGCGCGGCCCGGTTGTCGCGGGGCGAGGCGCTGCTGAGGCCCCGCGGCCGGAGACCCGTGATCATCGGCCTGGGTTCGGCCGCCGGTCTGGCCCTCGGTGGTGGGATCCTCCTGAACTCCGGATGGTTCCCGGCGTTGCCGATCGTCGATGCCTGGGTCGCCCTGTATTCCGAGGGGATGCCCCGACGCGAACCCACCGAGGGTCTCGTGGCGTACTACCCCCTTGACGGCGATGCCCAGGATCACAGCGGCCTGGGGCATCATGGGACCGCCTTCAAGGTGTCCTGGTCGGCCGACGCCTCCAAGGCCCCGCGGAGGGCCGCCCACTTCAACGGTGAGGCGGGCATCAGCATCCCAGAGTTTCCGGGATCCGAAGCCCATGCACATACGTTGTCCCTCTGGGCCAAGGCCGACTCGACCAAACATCACGGCAAGTTCCTCATCAAGGACACGTCCGTCGGTGACCGGGATTCACCCGGGCGCCAGTGGGGCTTCGGTTGGTACTTTGGAGTCATCGAAAACGGAGTCTGGGTTCAACCCGAGGGAAGCACCAACAGGCTCCGGGGCATCGAAACTTCGCCGGAATTGCCGGCCGGGCGATGGATCCATCTGGTCCAGACCTGGAATGGTCGTTCGCTGGAGTTCTGGATCGACGGGAGACGACTCGATTCGGTCCCGGCGATGGGGCGTCTGGCCGAGGGAGATTCCCCGGTCCGCATCGGCTGGGACCAGTATTACTTCTTCAAGGGCGACATCGATGAGGTCCGGATCTACGACCGCGCACTTTCCGACGACGAGGTGCGCGCGGTTCACCGGCTGGGGGTGCGCCGGGCCTTCCAAGGTTGGTGGTCCTCGGGGGCGCCGTACTGACGCTGGGGAAAGCGCACCAAAAACCCGTCCCGGGAGCGAAGGGTGGTTGCTGGAGAAGCCGCCCTGCACCAAGATCCTCGCGTGACCCTCTGTCTGGCGTTGATCTGGCGTGCCCTCCGATTCCGCGGGATCGGGATGGGGTGGATGGCGATTGTCGGCATCGGTTCCGCGATCTCCGCGGTGGGCGGCGTCCGAGAAGCCGGAACCCGGGTCGATTTCAACCGCCAGATCCGGCCCATCCTGTCGGACCACTGCTTCGCCTGCCATGGCCCCGACGAGGGCAAGCGCAAGGCGGGCCTGCGCCTCGATCGCGAGGAGGACGCCTTCCGGAAACTCAAGTCGGGCCAACATGCGCTCGTCGCAGGCAAGCCCGAGAGCAGCACGCTGGTCGAGCGCATCCTCACGAAAGATCCCGACGAGATCATGCCGCCACCCGAGCATGGCAAGCCTCTCACGGTGTCACAGATCGACCTCCTGAAGGCCTGGGTCCAGCAGGGGGCCGCCTGGCAGCAGCACTGGTCCTTCATCGCGCCCACCGTGCCGGAGCTTCCCCGGGTCAAGGATGGCAAGTGGGCCCGCAATGCCATCGACACCTTCGTGCTGTCGCGCCTCGAGTCCGAGGGCCTCCAGCCCAATCCCGAGGCCGACCCGGTCAGCCTCCAGCGCCGGGTCACCCTCGACCTCACCGGTCTGCCGCCGACCGTGGAGGAGGTCGACGCATTCCTGGCCGACAAGCGCCCCGACGCCTACGAGCGATTGGTGGACCGGTTGATGGAATCGCGCCACTACGGCGAGCGGGTCGGCCAGAACTGGCTCGACCTGGCGCGATACGCCGACACCAGCGGCTACCACTTCGACGGCGTGCGGTTCATGTGGCTGTGGCGCGACTGGGTCATCGATGCCTTCAACGCCGACAAGCCCTTCAACGAGTTCGCCGTCGAGCAGTTGGCCGGCGACCTGTTGCCCAACCCTTCCGTCAGCCAGCGGGTGGCCACGGGCTTCGTGCGCAACAACATGACCAACGACGAGGGCGGCGCCGATCCCGACGAGTATCTCAACAAATACGTCGTGGACCGGGTGAACACCCTGGGCGCGACCTTCCTCGGCCTGACCGTCGGTTGCACCGAGTGCCACGACCACAAGTACGACCCCATCAGCACCAAGGAGTTCTACCGGCTCTACGCCTTCTTCCACAACGTGCCGGAGAAGGGTCTCGACCGCATCCGGACCGACAATCCGCCGCCCCGCCTGCCGGTGCCGACGCCTGAGCAGGCCACCCGGTTCGTCGAGGCCGATTTCGCGGTGAAGGACGCCGAGAAGACGCTGCAGGACCGGACCAATGAGCTCGGTGAAACCCAGGAGAAGTGGGAACGCGAACTGGGCGAGCGTCCGCCGCCACCGCCGCCCACGAACGGCATGGCCTTCCGGTGGTCGTTCGACGGTGCCCTCGATGCCGGGGTGGCCTGGAAGGGAACCAACGCCGCCGAGTTCGCCGATGGCCGGTTCGGCAAGGCCCTGAAGCTCGATGGCAAGGCCCATGCCGAGGCGGCCTCGCGTGCCGAATGGGGCCGCACCAACGCCTTCGCGGTCGCCGCCTGGGTGCGCCTCGAGGGTGATGGCGCGATCCTCAGTCAGATGGAGAAGGGCCCCGGTTACCGCGGCTTCGACCTGCTGGTCTCCGACCGGCGCCTCCAGACCCACCTGATCCACGCTTGGCCCGACAACGCCCTCAAGGTCCGCACCAAGGACCAGCTGCCGCAGAACCAATGGGTGCATGTGGCCGCGAGCCATGACGGTTCGGGCAAGGCCTCGGGCGTGAAGCTCTTCGTCAACGGCGTCCGCAAGGACCTGGAGACCGAGAAGGACCAGCTCAAGGACTCCCCGGCCACCACCGAGCCGCTGCGGTTGGGTTCGCGCAACGGCGAATCGTTCCTCAAGGGGCAGCTCGACGATCTGCGGGTCTTCGCCCGTTCGCTCTCCGAATCCGACGCCCGGGCGCTGACCTTCGAGGGGTATGCGGCCATCGTGGCGAAGTCGCGCGGGCAGCGCTCCGAGGAGGAGCGCAACGAGTTGGCCCGCTTCTACCGCGAGAACCATGCGGTGGATTACCTGCGCGCCGAGAAGGCCCTGGCCCAGGCCCGTCGCAACAAGGACGGCTTCTATTCCAAGATCCCGACGACGCTCATCATGGAGGAGCTGGATCCCCCTCGGGAGACCTTCGTGCTGGTCCGGGGCGATTTCCGCACCCGTGGTGAGCGGGTGGAGCCGGGCACGCCGGCCTTCCTGCCGCCGCTGCCGCCGGGCCCGACCAACCGCCTGGCGCTGGCCCGATGGCTGGTCTCCAAGGAAAACCCGCTGACGGCGCGGGTCACCGTCAACCGCTATTGGGCGATGTTCTTCGGCAACGGCCTGGTGAAGACCGTCAACGATTTCGGTTCGCAGGGCGAATGGCCGAGCCATCCCGAGTTGCTGGATTTCATGGCCACCCGCTTCCGTGACGGAGGGTCGGCGGCGGCACCCACCCGGCGGCGGAGCGCCAGGGAACCACAGCTTCGTCCGTGGAGGGTCAAGGACCTGCTGCGGTTGATGGTGACCAGCGCCACCTACCGTCAGGCGGCCACGGCCACGCCCGACAAATTGACCCGGGATCCCTACAACCGGCTGTTCACGCGGGGGCCGCGTCTGCGCCTGGATGCCGAGTACATCCGCGACAATGCGCTGGCGGTGTCGGGATTGCTGAACCCGAAGGTGGGCGGTCCGAGCGTGAAGCCCTATCAGCCGCCGGGCATCTGGGACGGCACCGATTCGGTATTCGTCCAGGATCACGGTCAGGATCTGTACCGGCGGGGCATGTACGTGTTCTGGCGGCGGTCGGCCCACTACCCGTCGTTCGCCACCTTCGATGCGCCCAATCGCGAGGTGTGCACCTTCCTGCGTCAGCGGACGCAGACGCCGTTGCAATCGTTGGTGCTCATGAACGATCCGGCCTTCGTCGAGGCGGCCCGCGGGCTGGCCCAGCGGGTCATCAAGGAAGAACCGAGCGACCTCGACCGTCGTCTGGTCCGCGCGTTCCGGCACACGCTGGGCCGCAAGCCGCAGCCCGACGAGGTGGCTGTTCTGAAGCAGACCCATCAGCAGCAGTTGGCCCGATTCCAGGCCGATCCGGCCGCCGCGAAGGCGCTGCTCGCCGTGGGTGAGTCGAAGGCCCCCGAGTCGGCCGATCCGGCCGGGTTGGCGGCCATGACCGCGGTGGCCAACGTGCTCCTCAACCTCAACGAGACCATCACCAAGTGAACCCTTCCTACCTCCAGGGCGAGGCCGAGCGCATCCTCACCCGTCGTACGTTCCTGACCCGCAGCTCGACGGGGCTCGGGGCCATGGCTCTGGCGTCGTTGCTTCCGGCGCATCTGGGCGGTGCGGCGACCCCGGCGACGCGGGGCGTTCCCGGGGCCCTCAAGACCCTGCATCTGGCGCCGAAGGCCAAGCGGGTGATCTACCTGTTCCAGTCGGGGGCGCCGTCGCACCTCGATCTGTTCGATCCCAAGCCCAAGCTGAAGGAGATGACCGGGCAGGAGCTGCCGCCGAGCGTGCGTCGGGGGCAGCGCATCACCGGGATGACGGCGGGGCAGGCGGTGCTGAAGTGCGTGGGGTCGCCCTTCGAGTTCAAGAAGTACGGCAAGAGCGGGATGGAGATCACGTCGTTGATGCCGGGGATCGGTTCGATGGCCGACGACATCGCGTTGATCCGGACGATGCATGTCGATGCGATCAACCACGATCCGGCCGTGACGTTCTTCGGGACGGGCAATCAGCAGCCGGGGCGTCCGACGATGGGGGCCTGGATCGCCTACGGTCTGGGTTCCGAGAACGCGAACCTGCCGTCGTACGTGGTGTTGGTGAGCGGCAGCGGTGGGCAGTCGTTGCAGGCCCGGTATTGGGGCAATGGGTTCCTTTCGGCGAACTATCAGGGGGTGCAGTTGCGCAGTCAGGGGGATCCGGTGCTATACGTCTCGAATCCGCCCGGGATGAGCGGGGAGTCGCGTCGGCAGCTCCTTGATGCGATGCAGGCGCTCAATCGGAAGCGGCTGGGGGTGTTGGGTGATCCGGACATCGCGTCGCACATCGAGAGCTACGAGTTGGCGTTCCGGATGCAGACGAGTGTGCCGGAGTTGGTGGATCTGTCTTCCGAGCCGGAGTCGGTGCTCAAGCTGTACGGGGCGCAGCCGGGGAAGCCGTCGTTCGCCAACAACTGTCTGTTGGCTCGGCGATTGGCCGAGCGGGGGGTGCGGTTCATCCAGTTGTGCCACCGCGACTGGGATCACCACGGGGGCTTGCCCGACGGGATCAAGGCGCAGACGCGCAATACCGATCAGGCGAGCGGTGCTTTGATCCAGGATCTGAAGCAGCGGGGGTTGCTGGACGATACGTTGGTGATCTGGGGCGGGGAGTTCGGGCGCACGGCCTATTCGCAGGGCGACATCAGTGCCAACAGTTTCGGTCGTGATCATCATCCGCGCTGTTTCTCGCTGTGGATGGCGGGCGGCGGGATCAAGCCGGGGATGGTGTATGGGCGGACCGACGACTTCGGCTACAACATCGTGGAGGATCCAGTGAATGTGCACGATCTGCACGCCACAATGCTCCACCTGCTGGGGATCGAGCACACCCGCCTGACCCACCGGTTCGAGGGTCGCGATTTCCGTCTGACCGACATCGCGGGCGAGGTCATCAAGCCGTTGCTGGCGTAAGGCCAGAGCGGTTCAGGCGGGTTTTCGGAGGGGGTCCTGTGTGCCCGGTGTGGCTCCGCGGGACCGGGCCTGCGCTCGCAGGGAAGCTCGGACAAGGGGTCGCTTTCGCGCTGCGCGCGAGGGGGTGGGGTGATCGCTTCCAGAGCTCGCTCCGGCCCGATCCCGCTACCGCCGGTGCTTGAGAGGGGGGCCTCTTCCGAGTGCTCCGCTTCATGAGGTTCGGTGGTGGGCTTTCGGGTCAGGCTCCGCGGGACCGGGCCTGCGCTCGCAGGGAAGCTCGAACAAGGGGTCGCTTTCGCGCTGCGCGCGAGGGGATGGGATGATCGCTTCCAGAGCTCGCTCCGGCCCGATCCCGCTGCCGCCGGTGTTGCCGGAGGCATCGAACCCTCTGCCGGTCATCGCGGCATCCTTGCCTCCCAAGCCGGGATCCATGGTTCCCAACCCGCCAAGCTCCCGGGCATGGATGCAGGGATCCCACCGGCCGTATTTCCCAATTCGGAAATCGTTCCCTGACCCCGTCTCCCGCCCGTCGCCGTCCAGTTCACAATCCAGTTGTTCCGCTACGGGAGCCATTCCGGCTCGGCGGCAAAGCCGCGCCGCGCGAGTCCCGGACGCAGTACATCGGTGCCATCGGCCTGGTCGAGAATCCATCCGGTCTCTGCTCCCACATCTTCCATGGCACGCTCCAGCACCCGGGCGGCGTGGATTTTGTCACCGCGACCGGCTTTGATTTCCACCGCGACTCGCGTCGAGCCACGCTCGATGACGAGGTCGATCTCCGCGCCATCGGCGGTGCGCCAGAAGAAGAATTGCGCCTGCGGATGTCGCAGTTTCTCGCGGCGGATGATGTCTTCCAGCACGAAGGTTTCCCAGCTCGCGCCATGCACGGGATGATTCCTCACGTCATCGAGCGAGGAGAGATTCAGGAGGTGATGCAGCAGGCCCGAGTCGCGCAGATAAACCTTGGGGGCCTTCACGAGCCGCTTGCCGACATTGCGAAAATACGGCGGCAGCCTGCGGATGAGATAGGTCTGCTCCAAAATGTCGAGATGCCGCGCGATGGTGTGATGCGACACTCCGAGCGATGCACCGAGCGAGGACGCATTCAGCATCCCGCTCTGCGCGTGCGCGAGCATCGTGAGCAGCCGGCGGAGGAAGAGCGGGTCCGCCTGCACACCGAGCTGCGGGAGGTCGCGTTCAAGATATGTGCGCAGATAATTCTCCCACCACTCGCGAAAGTCTCCGCGCAGCGCATCGGGGAATCCGCCGCGCAGCCAGACGTCGGTCCACTTTCTCCTGGGAGTGCCGGGCGCGACTTCGGCGACGGTGAGAGGGTCGAGTTCGAGAATTCCGACGCGCCCCGCTAGCGACTCGGACACCTGCCGAATCAGCGTGGGCTGCGCGGAGCCGAGCAGGATGAAGCGCCCGCTCCGCCGGCGGTCTCGGTCGATCAATCCGCGCAACGCGGCGAAGACGTCCCGCACGCACTGCACTTCGTCGAGCAACAGCCTGGCCGTCTTTCCAGTGAGACGGCTTTCAATCTGGAACAGCGGGTCGCTTGTGAACAACTGCCGGAGACCCGGCTGTTCGAGGTCGAGGTAGAGAGCTTTCGGAAAGGCAGTTCGGGCCAGCGTGGTCTTGCCGACTTGGCGCGGACCGAGGATGAGCACCGCCGGGAATTGCCGGGCCAGTGTCTTGAAGCGGGCAGTGTGAAGCCGGTTCCACATAGCCCGCATATTGGAAGAGATACTTCCAATATCAAGGCCACTGGTTTCCCACTGATCCCCGCGTAACCGTTTTTCGCCCCAGCTCCGACCACTCCGAATCCGCTGGAAAACCGATGGTCGACGTTCCATCGGTTTTCCAAGGCATCCGCTACGGGATGTTCTTGGTATGAACTCTGTCCATGACTGACCCCGTTCCCGCTGCTGTCGGTGCTTGAGAGGAGGGGCTTCGTCCGAGCGGTCCGCTTCATGAGGTTCGGTGGTGGGCTTTCGTGTCAGGCTCCGCGGGACCGGGCCTGCGCTCGCAGAGAAGCTCGAACAAGGGGTCGCCTTCGCGCTGCGCGCGAGGGGCTTGGGTGATCGCTTCCAGAGCTCGCTCCGGCCCGATCCCGCTGACGTTCTTGG
>JBEGWF010000087.1:0-9280 GCA_041177965.1 Verrucomicrobiota bacterium
CGTTGTTTATGACGCCGCGCGAAGCCGAACTGACCCGCCAATTGGAGGTGGCTTTGTCGGCCTTGTCGGGGATGGAAGCGCTGCGGCGTGAGAACCAGTTGCTGCGTCAGAAGTTGGATCAAATAACTCGGCGCTTCTTCGGAGTATCCAGCGAGCAGTTGCCGAGCAATCAGCTGGAACTGGTCCTGGCCCTTCCGGAGGTTGAAGTCGAAGTCCGGCCCGGGAAGATCGAACCCGGTCCCTCCGTGGAAAAGAAAACCCCACGGCCTGTTCGCAAGGCCCGCGTGCCGGAGCACCTCCCGGTGGTGGAGGAAGTGCTCGAACCCGAGGGGGTCAAGGCGGCACCGGAGCAATGGCGCCGGATTGGTGAGGAAGTCAGCGAGCAGTTGGACTACGAGCCGGGCCGCTTCTTCCGGCGGCGGTTGGTGCGTCCCCGATACGTGCAGCGCGCCGAGCCTGAGGCTGCACCGGTGATTGCACCGCTGCCGGAACGCCTGTTGGAGCGCAGCCTGCCGGCTTCGGGGCTCTTGGCCCACATCCTGGTCAGCAAGTACTGCGATCACCTGCCGCTGTACCGGCAGGAACGGATCTACGCCACCCGTCACGGGGTGGAGTTGCCCCGCCAGACCCTGGCCCGCTGGGTGGGGCTGGCGGCCGACTGGTTGAAGCCGATCTACGATATGATCCTCACCGGGGTGATGGCCGGTGGGTATGTGCAGGTTGATGAAACGCCCATCGAGTATCTGGATCCTGGGCGAGGCAAGACCGGCCAAGGGTACCTGTGGACCTGCCTTCGACCGGGAGGAGACGTGATGTTCCGTTGGGAAACCAGCCGAGCGGCCAAGTGCCTGGACAATCTTCTGCCGGTCGACTTTAGCGGAGTCCTGCAGTGTGACGGGTACGCGGCCTATGGATCCTTTGCTCGACGTCATCCCCACCCCCTGACGTTGGCAGGGTGCTGGGCCCACGTGAGGCGCAAGTTCTATGAGGGGCGGAACGAGTCGCCATCGTGGGCCGGTTGGGTACTGAGGCAGATCCAACATCTTTATCGGTTGGAGGCTGTGCTGCGCCAGAATCGGGCAGGTCCTCGGTTGCGGGAAGCACTCCGGAGCTCGGAGAGTCGGATGATCGTCGAGCGGCTTGGCAGGGTGCTAGAAAAGATGCAGCCCAAGACGTTCCCGACGTCTCTCTTGGGCGATGCGATTGATTTTGCTCGGGGTCAATGGCCCCGACTGTTGGTGTTCCTTACGGACGGACGCGTTGAAATCGACAACAACCAGATCGAAAATGCGATCCGGCCCACGGCGCTAGGAAAGAAAAACTGGTTATTCTTCGGAGAAGCCGGGGCCGGGGACCGCGGCGCGATCCTGTACACAGTGATCGAGAGTTGCCGCCGGCGGGGAATCGATCCGTATGCCTACCTCAAGGATGTCCTGACCCGCCTGCCTTCGATGACCAACCGTCAGTTGGTCGTCCTCCTGCCGGCAAACTGGGGGCGAAAGCATACCCCCGCACCCAAAGCCGCTGCATAAACGTCATACTCGGCAAACTATGGCACCTATGCGGGAGGTGCCTTGGGTGACGCTTACGTTCGTGAGTTCCCAGAGCCCCGTTTCGCCGGGTGAAGTTCGGCGGGTCGACTGGTTCGAGATCGAAGCCTGGGTGTGTCAGCAGCGGTTGAGCCGCATCGTGGCCGAGCGAGAACGGCACCCGTCGGCACCCGTGCGCTCGCTCATGGAGCCTTGAAGACGGCGGGTTCACGCTTTGAGGCGTAGCGCTCACCACCCCTTCCGCAGGGCGAGGAACACGAAGGTGATCAGCAGGGCGACGAAGGCCAGCAGGACGAGGATGAGCAGGGCCTTGAGGAGCTTGAGGCCCAGCTTCAGGAAGAGGATGGCCAAAACGAATCCCGCCGTGGCCACCGCGGCAAGGGTGATCCATTGCGCGGGGCTCAGGGCGGGCAGCATGGCTTCCCTCCGGTGGTTGGGCCGTCAGACCGGATGGGCCACGGCCGGGGTGCGGGCCACGCCCGCCTTGCGCAGCGCCTCGGCGCCGTGACGGAGCATGCGCTCGGTTGCCTCCCATCCGAGGCAGGCGTCGGTGATGCTGATGCCGTACTTCAGGTCCTTCGGATCCTTGAGCGACTGGGCACCTTCGTTGAGATGGCTCTCGACCATCACGCCGATGAGGGGCTTGCAGCCTTCGGCCCGCTGGGCGATGAGGTTCATCCAGACGTCTTCCTGACGGGCGTGCTGCTTGCCGGAGTTGGCGTGGCTGCAATCGACCATCAGGGCCTCGGGCAGCTTGGCGGCCTTCAACTGGGCCGCCGCCTCGGCGATGGAGGCCGCATCGAAATTCGTGCGGGCCCGGCCGCCCCGGAGGACGACGTGGCCGTCGTCGTTGCCGGTGGTGCGGACCACGGCGGTGACGCCTTCCTGATCCATGCCCAGGAAATGATGCGAATGGCGGGCCGACAACATCGCGTCGATGGCGATTTGCAGGGAACCGTCGGTGCCGTTCTTGAAGCCCACGGGCATCGACAGGCCGCTGGCCATTTCGCGGTGGGTCTGGCTCTCGGTGGTCCGCGCGCCGATGGCGGCCCAGGTGATGAGGTCGGCCAAATACTGCGGCACCACGGGATCTAGGAATTCGGTGGCTGCAGGGAGCCCCAGGTGGTTCACGGCAAGCAGCAGGCGGCGACCGATGCGCAGGCCGGTGTCCACATCGTAGGAGCCATCCAGATGGGGGTCGTTGATGAGCCCCTTCCATCCGATCGTGGTGCGGGGCTTCTCGAAATACACCCGCATCACCAGGAACAACTGGTCGGACACCTCGGCCGAGAGCGCCGACAGTCTGCGGGCGTATTCCATCGCCGCCTCGGGATCGTGGATCGAGCAGGGTCCGATCACCACCAGCAGGCGGGGATCCTCTCCGCGCAGGATGCGCTGCACCGTCAACCGCCCCTGCACCACGGTCTCGTTGGCGCGCTCGTCCATCGGCAACGCGTGCTTGAGTTCGCGCGGGGCCAGGAGGCGTCGTGTGGCGACGACGCGGAGGTCGTTCGTCTTTTGCATGTCGGGAAGAGTGTAGGGGAGGGAGGCTAAGGTTGGAAGGGCTGCGGTGAGCCGGGCAACAGCTTGACGTGTGCCTCGGCCCGGAGGCGGTCGCCGTACTCGGGGATGCGGACCTCCATCTCGCGCTGGATCAGCACCTCCCGGATCTGGTCCGACACCTCGGCCAGGGGGATCACCCGGGCCGGGACATCCTCCAGTTTCTTGAAGATGTGGAATCCGAACTGTGTGGAAACCACCTGTTCGTGCAGCGTGCCCGGCTTGAGGTCCCAGACGGCCTTCTCGAATTCCGGGAACATCTGGCCCTTTTGGAAGACGTACTCGCCGCCGCGTTCCCGGGAGGTGGGGTCCTCGCTCACTTGGCGGGCCAAGGTGGCGAAATTGGTGCCCGCCTTGACCTGCGTCAGGGCCTCATCGGCCTTCTTGCGTTTTGTTTCGATGACGTCGGCCGCGAGTTTTTCCCGGGTTTCCGGGTTGATGGTGGCGAAGAAGATCTGGGCGGCCTTCACCTGGTCGGGCTTTTTCCAGCGGGTATCATCGGCGTCGTAAAAGGCTTGGATGTCGGAATCCGGAATGCGGATGCGGTGCTTCACCTCGCGGTCGATGATGTTCACCACCAGGGCCTCCTCGAACTTCTCCTTCCGGAACGATTCCTCCGTGTAACCTGCTTGGGCGAGGGTCTTGAAGAACACCTCGGGCGAGGGCGCATTCTTGATCATCCCGTCGATCCGGCTCTTGGACTCGAAGAGCGCCCGGTTGGTGTCACCCTTGTCGGCCCGACGCAGCACCAATTGGACGAAGATGAGGGTATCCAGAGTGCGTCCGCGCAACGCGTTCAGTTCGCGATCCGAAAGGGTGCGCCCTGCCGCGGCTGCTTCGGCCATGGCTCTGGAAACCTTGGCCGCCACGGTGCTGGCGGTGATGCGGATGCCGTCGCCCTCGGCCCAGACGGCCTCGCCCTGGATGTTGGTCGATCCGCTGACGGGCGATGTCTTGATGGCCTGGGGGGAGGCGATGTTGGTGGGAGTGCGTGCGGCCGGGGCGGTGAAGGCGTCGAGTGAATTGGTGAGGATGAGCTTGGGGATCGGGCGTGCCGTACCCGATGCCGCACCGGCACCGTTCTGGGCCAGCCCCATCGGCAGGAGCCACATCCATAGGGAAGCAATCAACAACCTCATGAAGGAATCAGCCTAACCCCAGGGGGTGCAGAAAACCAGCGTGGAACCGGCTCGCCATCGCCTGAACGACGGGCCCTCCGCCGGTCGACGCGCTGCGGGTGGGGGGTCGAGGATTGAAAACGCGCCCACCGCACCGCAGGTCATGGCCAGAGCCCGCGCCTCCGATCACCGCCGGAACCCCAGCCGGTCCAGGCCGGTTTGGACTTCGGGGCAGGACATGAAGAGGCGCCAGAGCAGGCCGGTGCGGTGGTTCTCGAGCATGATCACGATGGGGCCCTGGTCGATGGCCAGGTACCAGGGCTTGCACCAGCGGTGGTGGAGGCTGAAGCCGTCGTAGAAGCCGTAGGGGCCGAAGATCCAATGCCCGAGGTCGTCGTGGAAATACCTCAGGGCGCGCAGGCTCTCTCGCGGGGTGTAGGGGAAGGACGACAATGCGGCCGTGGGGGAGATCACTCCGAGATCTTCGCCCGGACGGTGGGCCGCGTAGAACCCCACCGAGTATCCGGCGGTCAAACCCCAGCAGTGCGGCCCATACCCCCGGTAGCCGTGGGGATTGTCGATGCAGTGCTGCCGGTTGATCCGGGTGTGTTCCACGTTGTGTCGCCCGTAGTCGGCATACGCGTCGCGGAGGCCCCGCGGGTCGAGCCCGAGGAAGGAGTAGTGCGACCAGAACAGCGGTCCGCCGAGTCGCGAGTCGCCCTGGTGGTGCAGTTCGAGGCGGGCTTTGCGACCGGTTCCGCTGTGACTTGCCGGCTCGCCGGATTCGTTGCGGATGCGCCCGCCGCGCGCCCATCCCTCATGATAGGCGGCGGCCGGGATCGGATGGGTCGGGGACGAGGCCGCCAGCACGTAGGTGATCAGGCATTCGTTGTAGCCCTCGATCGGGAAGTTCATGGCCCAGCCCTTGTCGGGCGACCAATGCCAGTAGAGCACGTTCTGGCCGCCCCGCTGGTGCCAGTCCCATTCCACACCGCGCCACAGCCGGTCGATGCGTTCGGCCAGGGCGCGTTCCGCGGGGGTACCGTCGCGGAAGTATTGCCGGACACAGAGGAGGCCTTGGACCAGGAAGGCGCTCTCCACCAGATCGCCGCCGTTGTCGTTGGGGCTGAAGGGCTTCACCCGGCCGGTCTTTCCGTCCAGCCAATGGGGCCAGACGCCGTGGAAACGGTCGGCCCGCTCGAGGAAGCCCACGATCCGGGTCAGGCGTTCGACCCCTTCGGCCCGGGTGATGAACCCCCGTTCGATGCCCACCAGCAGGGCCATCACCCCGAAGCCGGTGCCGCCAGAAGTGACGATGTGGGCGTCGTGGTCGGGGTAATCGCCATCGACGTGGACGCGTTCGCGGGCCGCCCCCGAGTTCGGTTCCGCCCCGTCCCAGAAATAAAGAAAGGTGCGCTGTTGGACCTCGCGGATGAGCGCCCGGTCACTCAGGCGTTTCGGCGCGAGGGGCTCCGATCGCGGAGAAGAAGCCCACCCTTTGGCGCCGAAAAAGCCCAGGCCGGCACCCATCGCGACGGCGACGAGCCGGAACAGAAGGGTGCGGAGCATGACGGTCGGGAAAGGGTCGGGCCGGAGCGGGACGGTAAACGCGCTGACGGGCCATCCCGCTGGAATGCACGGATTCCAGCGGGCGGGGCGATCAATGAGCCTTGGCCGGGGCCGGGTTCGACCAGCTGTCCTGCGCCTTCTTCAGTTGCTTGGCCTTCAGGCCGAAGGCCTTGAGCACGCCGGTGGCCATCATGCGGTTGCCTTCGGGGTTCATGTGGACGCCGTCGCTGGTGAGCAGGTTGCCCTTGTGATCAGGGCCGGCCTTCGCGATGGCCGCCTGCATGTCGGCATTCAGGTCGGCCAGCAGGCACTGCTTCTTCTTGGCCAGATCGCGGAGGAAATCGTTGTAGGCGGCGAGCTTCTGGTTGTTCGAATTCGGGGCGTCCTCGCCGATCATCGTGGCGGTCAGGATCATCACCTTCACGCCGGCGGCCTGGCACTTCTCGACGATCTCGGTGATGTTCTTCTTGTACGGTTCCAGCGGGATGCCGTTGGCCCCGTGCCACACATCGTTGACACCGCAGCTCAAGGTCATCCAATCGGGTTTCTTGCCGAGCACATCGCGATCGAGCCGCTCGAGCATTTGGTTGGACTTGTGGCCGCCGATGCCCGCCGGGATGGAGCCCACCTTGATGCCGTTGGCTTCGAGGCCTCGGATCACCAGCGTCACATAGCCCTGCGGCTCGGCTCCGGCCTGGGTGATGGAGTCTCCCAGGAAGGCGATCTTCTGGCCGTCCTTGAGGGGGATGCGGGCCGCCTCGACCGGTGCGGTGGTCACGGTCATCGAAAGGAGGACGGTCGACATCAGGGTGGCGACCGTTCCCGGAACGCCTTGCAGGAATGACAGGTTCATGGAAGGCCGCACGATGCCCGGGGTCATGCCGAGGGTCACGCTGGTTTTGGGCGGTTTTGGCCCGGCTCCCGAGTCCGTTCTTGGGTGTCGGAACGGTTGGGAGAGACGACTCCCGGGTGATCGCGTTTCAGTGGGTGTCGGCCCATACGATCGCACCCGGCCAGCCCGACGCGTCGGTGGTCCGGGTGTCGTGAAAGCGGCTCCAGAACGGCGTGGCGAAGCAGTTGTCTTCGTCGCGGACCGGGGCGGGGACGATGCGGGCCGACACCAGGCATTCGCCTCGGGCTTTCAGCGTCAATCGGGTCTGCGGCCATGCGATTGTCCCGCGCACGTTCTCGATGGCATGGACGAGCGGCAGGGGGGTCGCCCCGAAGACGAATCCGGCATGGGAGACGGCCGGGACGGCCCCGCTCCAGAACTTCCATCGCGGCCAGGGTGCCGGTGCCGCCGGTTTTGAAGCGGCCGTCAGGCGTTCGGCCCGGTGATTCCAACAGCGCCTCGATAGGAGGCTCCAGCAGAGTCCGGCCAACGCCCCGAATTCGGCCGCGGCCCCGCTCATCCAGCCTTTCATGGAGGCCGGCAGGTCCAAGGTCTCGGCCGAGGCGACCCCGCTGAGCGCCAACCGGAATCCGCCCCAAGAACCCATTGCGGCGAGGCCGGCACCCGCCGCCGTGACCGACAGGACGCGGATCCAGGGATACCGGGCTTCGGGCCGTGCCACCCGGGGGCGGATGAAGCCCCAACACAGGGGGGGGCGTTCCAACGAAGCGGGAGTTCAGACAGGGAAAGCAGGCTGTGGGTGCGGGAGTGGTGCGGGAGTGGTGCGGGAGGAGGGGTGATCGTCAACAGGAAGTCCGTCGCGGCTGGGTTGGTTCGGACGGGAGTCTCGTCCCGGGAATCTTGGATCCAAGCCCGGCTCTGGCTCCCCAGCATGGGAAGCGACGGGACGCGGAGTCGGGATCGCGGCCGTGCGGAGCGGAATCGCACGGCGCGCTCCGGGGGATGCAAGAGTCGAGCCTCGGAGGACGGGGTCTCCGGCATCGAATCCTGCCCGTTGGCCAGCTCCCACAACGTCATCCGCCCGGCTCGGACCACGGCCGTCTGCTCCGGTGTGAGTCGCGGCTGCGCGGATGATCCGTGGCCAGGTTGTGGGCCGACCGGAACAGGACGGCGCGGGCATCGGCCTCGTTGCGCGTGAGGTTCAGCAGGGAGGGGAACGACACCGGCATGTGCCGCCGGCAAAGGTGTTCCAGTCCTGAGGGATCCGAGTTCACGGGGTTGGCGATTTCATGGACCACGACGGATCTCGGGATGGTTTTTGTCTGGCGGTATTCCTTGGAGGGGTTGGCCCCCTTTTCACGCCGACCGCTCGAGGGAGGCCTCGGGGAAGGATTCATGGCTTCCGCTGGTTGGGGAAACCGGTTTCGGAAGTTCGGATTCCAGCGGTTCAAGTTGCGAGTGTTTGACGTGCTATCGAGCAGCGGAATCGGAATGGCCTCAAAAAAACCTCAGCTTTCTGAGCGAGGCTGACGATGGGCAGTAAGAGCCCCAAGGAGGGTGGCTCCATGAAGTGATACCCCATCTTGGATCACCTATGAGTAGGACGATGATGTCATATGAATAAACCAGATCGAACCTGAGAAGGGATCGAAATATCATTGTACTAGACAAAGAACATAAAAAGATAAAATCTTCATTCAATTGAAACGATTGAAAACATTAGCTCCCCGCTCTGAAACCCATCTCCCGGGTCGACCTCTGGATCATCACAGCGTCGCTCCTCGGACCTTCGATCCGTCTTTTTCAGTCTCCGGAATGGGCGGTCCGGCCGTGGCCTTCACCCTGGTGGAACTACTGGTGGTGATCGCCATCATCGCCATCCTTGCGGGATTGCTCCTCCCGGGTTTGGCTTCGGCCAGGGCGAAGGCGGTCTCGGTGCAATGCCTCAATCACCTGCGCCAGTGGGGGTTGGGAATCCAACTCTATGCCACGGACCACCGCGATGCGATCCCCCGGGATGGAACCGATGGGGGTGGCCAGTACGGCGTCGACACCGGGGCGTTCGAGGGACCTGGCAGTCCGCGCGATCCGTTGGCGTGGTTCAATGCCCTGCCTCCCTTCCTGGGGCAGCGTTCGTTGGCCGGTTTCGCCACCGATCCCGGTGCGACCGACCCCAGGCGTTCTTGGCCGTTTCCCGGCAAACAGGGTGGCTTCTTCCACTGTTCCGGTGCGCGGGCGGCCGATGGTGATCAATTCCTGAAGAAGGGGGCCTTCGGGTTCTTCAGTTATGGGATGAACCTCGACCTCAAGCTCCAGTCCTCCATCCGCAACGGTGTCCAGGGCAACAGTTACGAGTATCCGGCCATGCCGTCCCTGAGTTCGGTCCCCAATCCGGCGGCCACGGTGTCGCTGTTGGATCAGGCCTTCAGCCCCACCCTCGAACCCTGCACCCCGGATCCGTCCCGCAATGGGGTGTTCCCTGCGGCCAGGAGCGAACGATTGGCGTTGCGGCACGGGTTGGGTGCTCGCGGAGGAGCCAATTTGTCGTTCCTCGACGGTCACGCCCAGTTCTTCCGCCGGGATCACCTGCTCAATCCCATTCCGGGTCGTGAGGAGAAGTTCCTGAACGA
>JBEGWF010000088.1:0-32026 GCA_041177965.1 Verrucomicrobiota bacterium
GGCACGGGTTGGGTGCTCGCGGAGGAGCCAATTTGTCGTTCCTCGACGGTCACGCCCAGTTCTTCCGCCGGGATCACCTGCTCAATCCCATTCCGGGTCGTGAGGAGAAGTTCCTGAACGATGTGATCTGGAATCCCAACCGCGATCGGTTTTGAACGTTGTTTGATTTCAGCCCGGACCATGATCTGCCGACGTAGGAGTGTCCCGATCAGGTCCGAGTCCAATGACTCGCCTTCAGAATCATCGACACCCTCCTCGAGGGGTTTCCGGAGCCGATGCGTTCGTGAACACTGTCAAAAATATATGAATAGTGGGCGACTTGTCTTCAGGGATTGTCCATCAATACCGAATGCGATGCGGTCGATCGATAGTGGGTTCACGGTTGTGATATAGGTATTGTAATAAAAATCCCTATCCAATTGATTAAACAATTTTTTTCAATGTCTCTTGATGTGCCAATCCAATGGAGACGGGCGTGGTGTGCATGGATCGCCACGGCCGCTCTCGTCGGGCCGGTCCACGCCATCGAGGACATTCCTGAAGGCGGCAGTCGATGGGTCCAGGGGTATGACGGGAATCCACCCACGCCCGGGTTCCGTGTCGATGGTCTCCTGCGCATCGAAGCTCCGGACGAACCCCAACCGGTCGGGATCCACCTCGAATCGGGCCGGGTGGAAGTGGGCCCCACCGGCCGGATCCTGGTCCAGCATGGCCCAGGAGGTTCACGCTTCTTCAGCGGCGATCTGGTCAACGATGGGTCGATCCTCCTCAATGCGGTCCTCCTGTTCCATCGGGACGGAGCCGAATGGGTGAATCGGGGCACGGTCGAAGCCGCGACCCATCTCGGTTTCGGAATGACCGGCAAGGGAGCGGTGTTCCGCCAGGTGTCCGGAGAGATCCGTGCGGCCGATCCTTCGAGTCGGTTCGAATTCTACAACCAGAGCCGCCTGATCTACGAGGGAGGCAAGGTGCTGGCCCTGCCCCGGATGGTGGCGGCGACGGCCGAGGTGCGTGCCGAGGTCACCGAGGAACTGGCCCTGCGATTTCTGGCCCAGGGGTCCTCGTTCGAAGGGCGTTTTCCGGAGGATCTTTCCATCACGGTGTCCTCCGACGACGCCCACGGTCCCGCCGGCCTGATCCTCAGGGCGACCACCCCGATCCAGGGGTTGGTGGAGTTGTCCGCGGCCTCGGGCAGTCCGGGCGCCCTCATCGAGATGGCCGACGAGGGGATCACGCTGGGTTCCCGGGGGGTGTTGAGGGTCAAGACCGGAGCCGGGGTGTCGGAGATCCGCGGGCGCCTGGCCGTCGAGGGGGTACTCGAGGTCCAGGGCTCGGCCCGATGGACGGCCTCCGGTGAAGGGCTCACCAATCGGGGAAGGATCCGCCTTCCGTTCGGCGGGCGCCTCCAGACCACCGCGCCGCTGGTCCAGACCGGGGGAACCCTGCAGATCGAGGGCGGGGAATTGAGCCCTTCCCAGGGATTGAGTCTCCAGGGCGGTGTCCTCATCGCCTCGGGTATTGTCTCGGGAGACCTGACCAATGCCGCTCTGGCCGTGGTCGACCAGGAGCAGCCCGGAAGGATCCGCGGAAAGTGGAACCAGACCTCGGCCGCGACCCTCGAGGTCCGGGTCCGTGAGACCTCCGCCGACGCGGAGGCGGCCCTTCTCGTGATGGGTGCGCTGAATCCGGCAGGAACCCTCCGGGTGGTCCTCGGCGACGGCGTCCGTCTGACCCGTGGTTCGGTGTTGAGGTTGGTCCAGGCCGAGAGCATCGAGGGGTGGTTCGATAGGTTGGTCCTGCCTCCGCTGGAATCGGGTCTCCACTGGCAGGTGTTTCCTTCCGAGCACGAGGTTCGCCTGGTCGTGCGAGACACTCCACCAACGGTGTTGATCGAGTGGATCGCACGCGACTCGGGTGATCGCATCCGCATCAGCGGTCCCTGGTCCACGGACACCCGAGTGGTTCTTTGCGTATCGCACGACCTCAAGGGTTGGACTCCCATCCATCGCACCGGTTCCTTCGCGGGCATGACCTGGTTTCCGATCCCCGAGGGCCAAGGATCCGGCACCGGTGTCCTCACCGCGTATCAGGCGATCCTCGTCCCCGCCGGTTCCCCGGACTGAAGGTGCGCCCCGTCGCTGCATGCGTTCGGCCTCGGTGCGTCGTGATTTGACCCCGGGTCGGTCCTGGCGGCATTTTCACGGCCCATGAACGCAGTCGAATCGGAGATCCTGGAGGCGTTGATCCGCCTCGAATCGGCGGCCACCGCGGCGACCCCGGGTCCGCGGGAAAGCGTGTTGCCCCACGTCCATCGATTGACCGAATTGACCCGCGCCCTCCCTGCGGGCACGTCGCCGGACCTCCTGCACTACCTGCACAAGCGCAGCTACGAGAAGGCCCGCCTCTGGCTCCAGGGGCGCGACGCCGAGAATGTCGACGGACCCTGCGGCCATGTCTGAGGCGAACCGGGCCTCCCGAAGACTCCGTCGATGAACCCCGCGGACACCATCGCAGCCGTGGCCACGCCCCCCGGGGCCGGAGGGTTGGCCGTGCTCCGTCTTTCCGGCCGGGGCGCCTTGGAGGTCGCGGACCGTTGTCTCCGATCGGTGCGAGGTCGGTTGCCGTCCTCCTTCACCCCGCGGATGGCCGTCCTGGGAGAGGTCCACCGTGCCGGACAACGGGTCGATGAGGGTGTCATCACGGTCTTCCGCGGACCGGGATCCTTCACCGGCGAGGATACCGTCGAGATCGCCTGCCATGGGGGACTCCTGGTGACCCGCCGGGCTCTCGAGGCGTTGTTGGTCGCGGGAGCCCGCCCGGCCGAGCCCGGTGAATTCACCTGTCGCGCATTCCTCAACGGCCGCATGGATCTGGCCCAGGCCGAGGCCGTCGCCGACCTGATCCACGCCCGCACCGACCGTGCGCTAGGCACCGCCCGTGCCCAGTTGTCCGGAGCGCTGTCGTGCCGCATCGAGGGCCTGCGGGACACCCTCATGGCCGTCCTGGCCCACATCGAAGCCCACATCGACTTCCCGGACGAGGACATCACCCCGGACACCGCGGCCGTGCTCGCGTCGAAGCTGGCTGCTGCCCTGGACGGGATCGACGACCTGCTGCGGACGGCACGTGAAGGCCGGATGCTCCGTCAGGGAGTCCGTACGGCGCTCGTGGGCCGGCCCAATGCGGGCAAGTCCTCGCTCCTGAACCGGTTGCTCGGCCATGATCGGGCGATCGTCTCCCCGGTGGCCGGCACCACGCGGGACACCCTCGAGGAGGTCGCCCAGGTGCGCGGCATTCCGCTGGTCCTGGTCGACACGGCCGGGCTCCGGGAATCCGAGGATGTCGTCGAGCGCGAAGGGGTTCGACGCAGTCGGGCCGCGGCCGAGGAGGCCGAATTGATCCTGCATGTCGTGGACGCGTCGGTGCCTTGGGGACCCGATGATGAGGCCTGGGCGAAGGAATGGTCGGCCAAGGGCAGGATCTGCGTCGCCAACAAATGCGATCTGCCCGGAGCCCACGAAGTCCCGGATGCGGTCCGGGTCAGTTGTCACACCGGCGCCGGCCTGGACGATCTGGAGCGGGCCATCGAGGGGCACCTGCTGAGCGGCGCACGAGGTGTCGGCGACGACGGGGTGTCGATCGGGGTCCGCCACCAGCGGGTGCTCGAGCGGGCGCGCGAGGCGGTGATCCGCACGCGGTCCGGGCTGGAGGATCAGGTGACCCTGGAACTGGTGGCCTTCGAGTTGCGGGTGGCCCTGACGGCCCTGGGCGAGGTGGTGGGCAAGACGTCGGTCGACGATCTGCTCGATGCCATCTTCAGCCAGTTCTGCCTGGGCAAATGATCCCCGGCGCTCTCGGGGCGAAGGGGTCCAGGCGCTCCACCCGCCCGTCGGCCTGACAAGTTTCGTGCGCGTCAGGGCAAGCCGGGGCGAGCCCCGATCCTCCGTTTCCGGAAGAGTGACCCCGACGAAACCGGTGGCCCATCCTCGAGAGGCGGCGAGTGCCGTTTCCGATGGCCGCCCGACCGGATTCAAGCCTGGAGACCCACCCGAACACCTCATGCAATCCATCCTGAATCACCCTCTGGCCGTCGATCTTCCCGAGCACAAGGACGCCATCCACGCCTTGAAGGCGATCAACGCCCATTTCAAGCACCTGCTCGACCAATACCAGACCGTGGACGAGGAGATCGTGCGCATCGAGACCGAGGTGGAGCCCGCCTCGGACGAGCGGACCGAGCAGTTGAAGCGTCGTCGGGTGCACCTCAAGGACGAATTGACGTCCTTGATCATCAAGGCCGAAACCGCACGTCACTGACTCCTCAGCGACCTTGAGTCGGACGGTCTTGGAGCATCAGAGAGTGGCGCGGGCCGGGCCGCGGAGTCCGATCCTCCGTCACCGGGTGGGGGTGGGCGTCCTCCCGTGGGCACCCGATCCGGGTCCGAGGAGGAAACCTCGGACCTTGAACCCGTTGCCTCGCGAGGCGAGCATCGGCGGACAGGAATCCCTCCGATGGAACCACGGCCCAACGCCAGCACCTCGCACGCACCGCTCGGGACTGCGGATCCCTTGGCCACGATCGACTCGGTGATCGAGGCCCATCGCGCCATGGCCGGGGCGCTGCTGCCCATGCTGCATGGCATCCAGGATGCCCTGGGTCATGTTCCGAGTGCCGCGGTGCCCCGACTCGCCGAGGCCCTTAACCTGTCGCAGGCCGAGGTGCATGGCGTCCTGAGCTTCTACCACGATTTCCGCACCGAACCTCCGGGCCGACACATCCTCCGGTTGTGCCGTGCCGAGGCCTGCCAGGCGATGGGTTCCGAAGCGTTGGAAGCCCACCTCCAACAGCGGCACGGTCTGTCCCACCACGGAACGACGACCGACGGTGCCGTCACCCTCGAACCCGTCTATTGTCTGGGCAATTGCGCCCTCGCCCCGTCGGTGCTGATCGATGGCGAGGTCCGGGGCCGCGTGACTGCCGAGAAATTGGATCGTTGGATCGGCGAACTGAAGGCCGACCGAGGAGGAAACCCGTGAGCGTCACCGTCTACGTTCCCAACGACTCGGCCGCGATCGGTGTCGGCGCCAACGCCACGGCGCAGGCCATCGCGAGGATCGCCGCCGAGCGCGGGGCCGTCCTCCGGATCGTCCGCAATGGTTCCCGGGGCCTCTTCTGGCTCGAGCCGATGGTCGAGGTCGTCACCCCCGAGGGGCGCATCGCCTACGGCCCCGTCGAAGCGCACGACGTCCCATCCCTGTTCGACGCCGGGTTTCTCCGGGGGGGCGCCCACCGGTTGCGGTTGGGTCCGCCCGAGTCGATCCCCTACCTCGCGCGGCAGGAGCGGTTGACCTTCAGCCGCGTCGGCATCACCGACCCGCTCAGTATCGCCGACTACGAGACCCATGGTGGCGGACGGGGATTGCGCGCGGCGCTGCGGGCCCAACCCGCGGACCTGGTCGAGGAGGTCGTGAAGTCGGGCCTGCGCGGGCGGGGCGGGGCGGCGTTTCCGGCCGGCATCAAGTGGAAGACCGTGCTCCAGGCCCGTGCCGAGCAGAAGTACATCGTCTGCAACGCCGATGAGGGCGACTCGGGCACATTCTCCGACCGCATGATCCTCGAGGGCGACCCGTTCGTGCTGATCGAGGGCATGGTGATCGCCGGCCTCGCGGTCGGGGCGACCGAGGGCTACATCTACCTGCGCTCCGAGTACCCGCACGCCTTGGGGATCCTTCTGGCCGCGATCCGCAACGCCCATGCCGCCCGATACCTGGGCGCCGACCTCCTGGGCAGTGGCCGTCGCTTCGAACTGCATGTCCGTCGCGGCGCCGGTGCCTACATCTGCGGCGAAGAGACCGCGATGCTCGAGAGCCTGGAGGGCAAGCGCGGCATGGTCCGTCCGAAGCCCCCGATTCCGGCGTTGTCGGGGCTCTGGGGAAGGCCGACGGTCATACACAACGTCATGACGTTGGCGAGCGTGCCGTGGATCATCGACCAGGGAGGCGCGAGCTATGCGGAGTTTGGTGCCGGCCGGTCCCGGGGAACGCTCCCGTTCCAACTGGCCGGGAACATCCGACGCGGGGGGCTTGTCGAGAAGGCCTTCGGCGTGACGCTGCGCGAACTGCTCTACGATTTCGGCGGAGGTTCGGCGTCGGGTCGACCGATCCGTGCGGTCCAGGTGGGCGGCCCGCTAGGGGCCTACCTGCCCGAGTCGAGGTTCGACACCCCGCTCGATTACGAGGCCTTCGCCGCCGCCGGCGGCATGGTCGGACACGGGGGCATCGTGGCCTTCGACGATACGGTCGACATGGCCCGGATGGCCCGGTACGCCATGGAGTTCTGCGCCATCGAATCCTGCGGGAAATGCACGCCCTGCCGCATCGGCAGCACCCGTGGCGTCGAGGTCATCGACCGGGTGATCGAGGGCCGCCAGCGGACCGAGAACCTGGCCCTGCTGCGCGACCTCTGCGACACGCTTTCCAACGCCTCGCTCTGCGCGATGGGCGGCCTCACCCCTGCGCCGGTGCTGAGTGCGCTCCAGCATTTTCCGGAGGACTTCCAACGTCCGCCCGCGCCCGCTCCCGGAGGCCGTGCCTCGCGGACGATCCGTCGTCACTGAAGCCTTCCCGCTGCGATCCAACCCCTGCGCCCATGTATTCGAACAAAGAACCCGATGCAGGCACGCCCGAGCGGACGTCTCAGACGCTCATCACCCTGCAGATCGACGGGATGCCCGTGACGGTGCCCGCCGGCACCTCCGTGATGCGCGCCGCCTTCGATGCGGGGGTCCGCGTGCCGAAACTCTGCGCCACCGATCACCTCGAGGCCTTCGGCTCGTGCCGGTTGTGCCTCGTCGAGATCGAGGGACGCCGCGGATTCCCCGCGTCGTGCACCACGCCTGTCGAGGCCGGCATGAAGGTCACCACGCAGTCGGACAAGCTGGCCCGCCTGCGCCGCAACACGATGGAGTTGTACATCAGCGACCATCCGCTCGATTGCCTCACCTGTTCGGCCAACGGGAATTGCGAACTCCAGGACATGGCCGGCGTCGTCGGCCTGCGCGACGTGCGTTACGGCACCGAGGGCGAGAACCACCTCGTCGGCACCAAGGACACGTCGAACCCCTACTTCAGCTTCGATCCGACCAAGTGCATCGTCTGCTCGCGCTGCGTCCGGGCGTGTGAAGAGGTCCAGGGCACCTTCGCGCTGACCGTCGAGGGTCGCGGATTCCAGTCCAAGATCGCCCCGGGTCCCACCGATTTCCTCGATTCGGAATGCGTCTCGTGCGGTGCCTGCGTCCAGGCCTGTCCCACGGCCACGCTCATGGAGAAATCCATCGCCGAGCTGGGCCAACCCGACCATGCCGTGGTCACGACCTGCGCCTACTGCGGTGTGGGGTGTTCGTTCCGTGCGGAGATGAAGGGCAGCCAGGTGGTCCGCATGGTTCCCAACAAGAACGGGCAGGCCAATCACGGGCACTCCTGCGTCAAGGGGCGCTTCGCCTGGGGTTACGCCACCCATCCCGATCGCATCAAGCATCCGATGATCCGCGCCAAGATCACCGATCCCTGGCGCGTGGTGTCCTGGGACGAGGCCATCGGGCATGCGGCGAGCGAGTTCCGTCGGATCCAGGAGAAGCACGGCCGGGGCTCCATCGGCGGCATCACCTCGTCGCGTTGCACCAACGAGGAGACCTACCTGGTCCAGAAGTTGGTCCGTGCGGCCTTCGGCAACAACAACGTCGATACCTGCGCCCGCGTCTGCCACTCACCGACGGGCTACGGTCTGAAGACCACGCTGGGCGAATCGGCCGGCACGCAGAACTTCGATTCCGTGGACTCCTCCGACGTGGTGATGGTCATCGGCGCCAACCCGACCGACGCCCACCCGGTGTTCGCCTCGCGCATGAAGCGGCGCCTGCGGCAGGGAGCACGGCTGATCGTCGTCGATCCGCGCCGCATCGATCTGGTGAGGCAACCGCACATCGAGGCCGACTTCCACCTGGCCCTGCGGCCGGGAACCAACGTGGCCGTCCTCAACGCCATGGCCCATGTGATCGTCTCCGAGGGGCTGTCGAAGGACGACTACGTGCGCCAGCGGTGCGACCTGCCCGAGTTCGAGAAGTGGCGCCGGTTCATCCTGCAGGACAAGAACTCCCCGGATGCGGTCGAGGAGGCCACGGGGGTGCCCGCCGAACGGATCCGTGGGGCCGCCCGCCTCTATGCCACCGGGGGCAATGCGGCCATCTATTACGGGCTGGGGGTCACCGAGCACAGCCAGGGTTCCACCACCGTGATGGCCATCGCCAACCTCGCGATGCTCACGGGCAACGTGGGGCGGCCGGGCGTCGGCGTGAACCCGTTGCGCGGACAGAACAACGTGCAGGGCAGTTGCGACATGGGGTCGTTCCCGCACGAACTGCCCGGGTATCGTCACGTGTCCGACCCGACCGTCCGCGAGTTGTTCAGCACCACCTGGGGCGTGCCCATCGACCACGAACCCGGCCTGCGCATCCCGAACATGTTCGATGCCGCCATCGATGGTTCGTTCAAGGGCCTCTACGTGCAGGGCGAGGACATCGCCCAATCGGACCCCGACACCCGGCATGTGGCCCACGCGCTGGAATCCCTCGAATGTCTGGTCGTCCAGGACATCTTCCTGAACGAGACCGCCAAGTTCGCCCATGTGCTGCTGCCCGGCTCCTCGTTCCTGGAGAAGGATGGCACGTTCACCAACGCCGAACGCCGCATCTCCCGGGTGCGCAAGGTCATGCCACCCTTGGCCGGATACGCCGATTGGCAGGTCACCGTCGAACTGGCCAAGGCCCTGGGTTACCCGATGCACTACGGGCATCCGTCGCAGATCATGGACGAGATCGCCGCGCTGACCCCCACCTTCGCCGGGGTGAGCTACGAGCGGTTGGAGCGGTTGGGCAGCATCCAGTGGCCCTGCAACGCCAACGCTCCCGAAGGCACGCCGGTGATGCATGTCGATGCGTTCGTGCGGGGCAGGGGTCGCTTCGTGGTCACGGAGTACGTGCCGACACCCGAACGGACCTCGCGCAAGTTCCCGCTCATCCTCACCACCGGCCGCATCCTCAGCCAATACAACGTCGGTGCCCAGACGCGGCGGACGCACAACGGGGCGTGGCACGATGCCGACCGCCTCGACATCCATCCTCACGATGCGGAGAACCGTGGGATCCGCGACGGCGACTGGGTCGCGATCCGGAGCCGTGCGGGCGAGACCGCGTTGCGGGCCCGGATCACCGAACGGATGCAACCGGGCATCGTATACACCACGTTCCACCACCCGGGATCCGGGGCCAATGTCGTGACCACCGACAACTCCGATTGGGCCACCAATTGCCCCGAATACAAGGTCACGGCCGTCGAGGTGAGCTCCACCGCGAAGCCCTCGGACTGGCAGGAGCGATTCCGGGAGTTCAGCGAGGCCCAGGCCGGGTTGATGCCACGGGGCTGAATCCCGGACCCACGGCGTCTTCCGGTCACCGTCACCCACCTCCTTCCGATCCTCGATTCCATGGACTCCTCGAAACTCGTCAAGATGGCCAACGAGATCGCCGCGTTCTTCGAGACCGATCCCGACCCGTCGGTGCGTACGGCCGGAATCAGCGGCCACATCGGCCGCTTCTGGGAACCACGGATGCGTCGGGCCTTGTTCCAGCATCTCGATCAGGGGGGCGGTGCCGGTTTGAAGGCGTCGGTCATCGAGGCATTGAAATCCCATCGGGATTCCCTGCTCCCGAAGCCTTGATCGGGGCATCCGAAGCCTCCGACGGGCATGGATTGGTCCCCCGTGAAGGCAAGTCGTCGGTGCCCCGGCGCGGTCTCTCCGGCGTCGATGCCCCGATCGAAGGGGGCGGAGCGGAGCTCACCGGTCCGTGGCCTCGAACTCGCACAGCACGGGCCGGTGGTCCGAAGCCACTCCCCAGTCGGGCATGGTCGGCAGGTAGCTGCCTTCGCGACGCCACTCCCGGGCCATGCCCGTGCTCAGCAGGATGTAGTCGATGCGGCTGTACGTGTCTTCCTTGCCGTAGAAGTGCGTCCAGCTCACGTGGCGCGGGTCCCAGCGGGGATTCTCGGCGGCGGCCTGATCGCCGTTGCGCTCCACGGGTCGGGTGTCGACGAGGGGGCGCTGGTTGGAACGCCCCAGCAGGGCCTTCAGGGCGGGGCTGTCCTTGGTGTCGTTGAAGTCGCCGCACACCAGCACGTTGGCCTTGGGGTTGGCGGACAGCTTGGCTTCGATCAGGCGCCGCAGCGCCCTGGCCTCCTGCTCGCGCATCTCGCCTTCGTCGGCCGCCCCGATCGTGCGCTTGGATTTCAGGTGGGCCGTGAAGAGGGTGAACCGGTAGTCGGGGGCGACCTCGAATTCCACTTCCAGAAGTCCGCGGCTGGTGCGGAAACGCCGCCCCTCGAGCAGGAAACTTTCCTGGGAATGCGGACGACGTTCCGTGATCGGGAATCGGCTCAGCACCGCCACGAAGATGTTGGTGTCGTAGCCGGAGACGTGTTCCCAGTGGGGCAGGTCGAGGCCCGCCTGACGGAGGCGCGACTGGAGTTCGATCAGGGCGTTGGTCGGGCCGATCTCTTGGAGGGCCAACACATCGGGGCGCAGGGCGACCAGGGTCTCGACGACCTTCCGCCGGGCGATCTCCGGTTTGGGAACCCGGGTGCCCGATCGTTCGATCAGATAGTTCTCCACGTTGTAGGTGACGACCTTGAAACGCGGGGTTTCGGCGGCGAGGAAGAAAGCCCCGAGGAGGGAGAGGGCCAGCAATCGGAATGAGTTCATACACCACAGTCTTCGCTCAAAGTGCACCGAATCTTTTTTTGCGCTCGGGGTTCGTGGTGATACGGTCGATCCCGTTGACTGAAGAACACCCGAAAACCACCGCATCCGACGGGGCTGAAGCCCGGGTCACGGCCCGAACGCACCCGGCTTCCCGATCGGCCCCGATGACCGACAAGCAGAGCGAGCCGGATCACCGCCGATTGCGCATCGACAAGGTCGGTGTGCGCAATCTTCGTTTCCCGGTGCAGATCCGTGACAAGGCCCGCGAGTTGCAGAACACGGTGGCCACGATCGGTCTCTTCGTGGACCTTCCCGAGGAGTTCAAGGGCACCCACATGAGCCGTTTCGTGGAGGTCCTCAACTCGCACGGTTCGGTGGTCCACGTCGAGAACATCCCCGACATCCTCCGGGCCATGCAGGAGCGGTTGCATGCCCATGCCGCCCATCTCGAGATGCGGTTCCCCTTCTTCATGACCAAGAAGGCCCCGGTCTCGGGCAAGGAGGGTGTCATGGATTACGAGGTGGGTTTCGACGCCGCCTTGGAAGGCGGGACCCTGGACTTCCTGCTGACCGTGAAGGCCAACGTCACGACGCTGTGCCCCTGCTCGAAGGCCATCAGCCAGTATGGGGCTCACAACCAACGGGGCGAGGTGACGGTGCAGATCCGCTCCAGCAAGGTGATCTGGATCGAGGACCTCATCCGCTGGATCGAATCCTGCGGTTCAAGCGAGATGTACTCGCTGCTCAAGCGGGTCGACGAGAAGGCGGTGACCGAGCGGGCCTACGAGAATCCGGTGTTCGTGGAGGATCTGGTCCGCAATGTCGCTCTTCGGCTCAATGAGCATCCCGACATCGTCTGGTATCAGGTGGAGGCCGAGAACCAGGAGAGCATCCACAACCACAACGCCTACGCCTGTATCCGCAAGGCCTGACCTAACGGTCATTGGAATGCCGGGTGTGCCGGGTGGGGCGCTGGGTGACGGGTCGGGGTCGCTATCGAACGTCCTCCGTCCGATCTGCGTCGCCCACTCGCCACGGCGAACCCGAACATCGGGATCCTCCTTGGCATCTGGTCGGCACCCGAAAACCGGTCCCGAGAACTGCACGGAGGTCTCCATCCGTGCGGGGTCCAGACATCAAAAACGGCACCCGTGGGGTGCCGTTTTTGCATCGATTGGTGAGGGGTTCGGGCACCCGTGGACGCCACGATGCCATCACCGTCCGCGATGGGACCCTGTCGCGGAGAACCCCGTGACCGTACGAAGAGGTCCCCGGGAAAGGTCGGCCGAGAGCGGATCCCCAAGCCGTGGTGCGGCGGGAGGGCTGAAGGATCAGGCCTTCGGAGCGGCGGACTTGGCGGCCGCGACCCGGTTGTACTGCAGCTGGAGGCGGGAGGCCTTGCGGCTGGCCGTCTCGCGCTTGATCACTCCGCCCTTGGCGGCGCGGGCGTAGGCGGAGGTCGCCACGGAAAGGGCGGCCTTGGCCTCGTCCAGCTTGCCGGCGGTCGCGAGCGTCAGGAACTTCTTCTCGAACGTCTTCACGCTCGACTTCACGGAATTGTTGCGCGCGGCTTTGCGGGCGCTGCTGCGGACGCGTTTCTCGGCGGACTTCGTATTCGGCATAATCGGATCCTAGAAAAGGCGACTGATATACTGGACCTCGCGGCGCCTTGTCAACGGGTTGTTTGGCCGGCGGCCCGCCTCCTGTTGAGAACCGCTCCCACTCTGGCGGACGCCGGATGTCCACCCCTGGTAACCCGGATGGCCCGGGTGGTCGGAGAAAACCGACAAAGCCTGAAAGAACCGGGGGAGAATCCGCGAATCCTTCCATGACTCCCCGGTGTCGGGCGGGTCGCAAACATCAACATCATACAAAACACAGCATCATGAATCCCATGCATCACCACCTCATTCGTCCCATCGCCCTGGCCGCCCTCGCCGTGGGCATGGCCGTCCAGATCACCGCCGCCGAGGCTCCGACTCCGGGGTCGGTCGCCAAGACCGCCGAGGCCCGGCGTATGACCACCCGCAAGTCCACCTACCCGTTCCGGGGTGAGGTGGCCGCCGTCGAGGGGAAATCGATCGTGCTCGCCAAGAAATCCGGCACCCGACCCATCGAGTTCGCCGAAGACAGCCTGATCGAACGCGATGGCGCGCCCATCCGGTTGGCGGACGTCAAACCGGGCGACTACCTGCGAGGCATGCTCCAGAAGACCGACTCCGGCGGCGAGTCGCTGGTCCGCGCCAGTGCGGGCGGCAAGTACGACAAGCCTGCAGCGCGGGCGACCAAGGCCACCTCCAAGCAGGCCGGTGCCGAACGCTGAGTCGTTGTCGGGTCGAAGGGTCGGTGCCCCGGACTCGGGCACCGACCCGCTCGATCGGATGGGTGGCCTGCCGCCTCCGGTTCTCCTTGGTCGTCGCGGTCACCGCTTCGGCCCGTCTTCCGCGAGGGCTTGCGCCGTCGGCCTGCCGACGGGATCGGCCCATCGGGCCCGGAAGGCGGCAGCCTCTTGGCCTATGGCCCTGAGTTGCTCGGGTTGAAGCCTGCCCAGGTTCCGGACCTGCAGGCTCATTCGCGGGTTCTTCGCCAGCAGGGCCTGATGGCGTTGCAGGAAATCCCAGTAGAGCGTCGTGAAGGGGCAGGCCTTCGGGCCCGTGGCCTGGGCCGGGTCGAACCGGCATCCTTGGCAGTAGTTCGACATCCGCTGGATGTACTTGCCGGTGGCGATGTAGGGCTTCGAGGCCATCACCCCTCCGTCGGCGTACTGCGACATGCCCAGGGTGTTGGGCAATTCCACCCATTCCACCGCGTCGACATAGACCGCGAGATACCAGGCGTGGACCTCCTTCGGGCGCACCCCCACCAGCAACGAAAACAGGCCCGTGACCATCAGTCGTTGGATGTGATGGGCGTATCCCAGGTCGAGCGTCTGGCGGAGCGCGTGCCGCAGGCAGTTGAACTCGGTGTCGCCGGTCCAGAAGAAGCCCGGTAGCGGCTGGTCGGCTCCGAGGGCGTTCCGCTCGAGGTAGCCCGGCATGAGGTGCCAGTACACGCCCCGGACGTATTCGCGCCATCCGAGGATCTGCCGGATGAATCCCTCGGCCGCGGCCAACGGCACCCTACCCGCGCGATACGCCGCTTCGGCGGCCTGTAGAACGGTTCGGGGGTGAAGCAACTTGAGGTTGAGCGCCGCGCTCAGGCGGGAGTGGTACAACCAGGGTTCCCCCGACCACATGGCATCCTGCAGGCGGCCGAACTCGGGCAACCGGTGCTCGATGAACTCGGCGAGGGCCAGCGCGGCCTCGTCGGCGGTGAGGGGCCAGTCGAAGGCGTCCGCCGAGCCGGGATGGGAGGTGAAACGGCTCCGCACCAGTTCAAGGACGCCGTGCGTCACCGCATCCGGGGGGAATCGCCGCGGGGCCGGCACAAAGCCGGGACCTTCGCGACCGAACGACTCCCGGTTGTCGGCGTCGTAATTCCATTGGCCTCCGACGGGTTCGTTTCCATCCATCAAGAAGCCCGTCCGTTGCCGCATTTCCCGATAGAAGAACTCCAACCTCAGTTGTTTGCGGCCTCCGGCGTGTCGGGCGAACTCCTCCGGGGTGCAGAGGAAATGACGATCAGGCCGGGACACCCAGGGCACTCCGGCTTTCCGGACCGCTTCTGTGATCGCCTGTCGCAGCCGCCATTCACCCGGGTCGACGGCATGGACTTCCTGGGGGTGCAGCGCGGCCAGCGTTTGGGACAGTTGCTCGGCGAGGCTTTCACCGCCGTCGGGCAATTTCAGCGGTTGGCCGACATTCGCGAACTCCCATCGGGCGCCGGTGGGTTGGAGTTCGCGATACATCACGGGCCAACCCTGATCCCGGAGTCGGTCCCGGAAATGCCGCATCGCGGCCAGGAACATCGTGATGCGTGCCTTCGAATTCCACACCTGCGTGGATTCGTCGGCCACCTCGGCCATCCAGATCCGGTCGTGCTCCGGATCGAAGTCGTCGAAGACCGCCGAGTGGGTATCCAACTGGTCGCCCAAAACGACGATCAGGCGGCGGCAGCCGTGCGGAATCGGGGTGGCCGGAGTGGGCTTCATCCGCCGGTGGGGAAATCGGCGGCGATGGCGGCCGATTCCTGCTCGTCGGCCAAGCGGGTCATCTCGGTCGCACGGTCCCGCAGTTTCTTCACCACGTAGCGCCCCAGCGGCATCCGGAACGGGGGATTGCCCGCATGCACCATCGCGACGATCGCCTGGGCCGCCCGGGCCGGGTCGCCCGGTTGTTTGCCGTCGATGACCTTGAGGAATTGGGCGAATTTGCCGGAAGTCCGGTCGTAGTCGGGCAGGCGTTGGGGAACGGGCTCCAGGGAACGCCCGATGAAGTCGGTGCGGAAGGGGCCGGGTTCCACGAGGGTGACCCGGAGGCCGAGATGGGCGGTCTCGGCGCGCAGGCTTTCCGACAGGGCTTCGACCCCCGCCTTGGCCGCGCCATAGACGCCGAATCCGGCGTAATTGGAGATGGCCGCCGCCGCGCTGACGTTGACGATGTGCCCGGAGCGTTGCGTCCGGAGGTGCGGCAGCACGGCCCGGATCACATTCAGCGTGCCGAAGAAATTGGTCTCCACGCAGCGCCGGATCTGGTCGGGTTGGCATTCTTCGATGGCCCCGATCAGGCCGTAGCCCGCGTTGTTGACCACGACTTCCAAGGGGCCGAAGCGGGCGATGGCCGCCTCGAGGGCCGCCTGGATCTGATCCTCCTTCGTGACATCCAGCGCCACGGCCAGCGCCTGCTCGGGCGCGACCGTTGCGAGGGCTTCGATGCGCGAGACATCCCGGGCGGTCAGCACCACTCGATCCCCCGCCTGAAGCGCCGCCTCGGCGATGGCCCGACCGAAGCCGGAGGAGCAGCCGGTGATGAACCAGGTTCGTGGGCCGGGAGACGCAGGGGTACTCATGTCGATGGGGCACGCTAAACCCGGACCCTCGTCCCGCAAATCAGCCTGTCCCCTCGGGTGCCGGTGTGGTGCGCCGCCGATGGCCGCAAAGGGTCGGCAGAGCTTGCGATCGGTCTGAGCGGGGGCCTAGCCTTGCCGCAACGCCGTGTCCCTGTTCCGCATCCAATCGAGTCGATGGTCTTCTGCGCCGCTGCTGCGCGGAGTGGTGGCGCTGGGGGTGGGATTGGTTGGGGCGCGGCTCTCGGCGGCGGATTTCTGGGCCGACCACGTCGAGCCGATCCTCAAGGAGCACTGCTTGGAGTGCCACAGCCCCACCCGATCGAAGAGCCGCCTCGATCTGTCGACCTTCCAGAACGCTCTCCGCGGGGGCGATCGTGGGGCGGGGTTCGTGCCAGGACGCCCCGACGAAAGCAGCCTGTACCTGCTGCTCAAGCCGGGGGCCGATCCGCACATGCCGCCGAAGAAGCAGTTGTCGGACGATCAGATCGCCCTGATCCGCACCGGGATCGAAAAGCTGAAGGCCCCACCGGCGGCGGCCCCGTCGACCGAGTCGGGCAAGCCCGGCCCCGGTGCTCAGGCGGGGCTGGCCAAACCGGCCGCAGCGAAGGTCGTCAAACCGATCTGGGTGCCGCCGGCGGGAATGGCCGCTCCGGAGGTCATCGACGGATTCCTGGAACGGGGCTGGAAGGCCCGCAAGGTCCGGCCGGCGGCCCGGGCCGATGACGCCACCTGGCTGCGTCGGATCCACCTCGACCTCGTCGGTCGCATCCCCACCGCCGAGGAGATCGACCGTTTCGAGCTTCTGCCGTTGAAGACCCGCCGGCAGACCGTGGTCGATGGGTTGCTCGCTCATCCGGAGCATCCACGCCATCTCCGCGAGGTGTTCGATGTGCTGTGGATGGGGCGCCCCTCCGCCAAGGCCGAGGCCCAGCGCCGGGATCATCGGTGGCCGGAGTTCCTCGAGGCCTCTTTCCGCGGGAACCGCCCGTGGGATGAACTGGTGCGCGATCTCATCGTGGCCCGTCCGTCCGGTCCCGGCCAGCGGGGGCTGGTTCAATTCCTCTACGAGCGGCAGAACAATCCGCAGGCCATGGCCGAGGCGGTGGCTCCGCTGGTCTTCGGCGTGCAGATCGGGTGCGCCCAATGCCACGACCACATGGTGGCCCGCGAGATCAAGCAGGCCCATTACTGGGGGATGGTCGCCGCCTTCAATCGCTCCAAGAATGTCGATTCCGAAGCCGGCCCGGGCTTGGCCGAATCGGCCATCGGTGGGTTCGTGAGCTTCGCCAACCTGAAGAAGGAGTCGCAGCAGGCGCGATTGGTGTTCTTCAACGGCAGCAGGGTCGATGAGCCCTGGCCGGCCGAAGGCGCCAAAGAACCCGATGCGCCGGAGAAGTACCGGGTGGCCCCGCCGAAGGACAAGCAACGCCCTGCGGTCCCGGCCGAACCCCACTTCTCCCGAAGGCAGGCGCTGGCCGAGGCGGTCACCCGTGGCAATCCGCTGCTGGCACGGGCGGCGGTCAACCGCGTCTGGGCGCTGCTGCTGGGGCGCGGGCTGGTCCATCCGGTGGACCTCATGGATTCGCAGCACCCGCCCAGTCACCCGGAGTTGCTCGACTGGCTGGCCAAGGACTTCGAGCGCAGCGGCTACGACCTGCGTCGACTGATCCGCAACCTGGTCCTCACCCGGGCCTACCAGCTCGATTCCCGCCCGGCGCCCGGCAAGCCCCCCGCCGATGACGCCTTTGCGCGGGCTCTCGAGAAACCCCTGTCGGCCGAGCAATTGGCCCTGTCCTTGGAATTGGCCACCGGTCCATGGATCCTCCCGGAGAGGGCCTCGACCGCCATCAAACACCCGGGGGTGGACGCGGCCTCGCTGCAACGGGCACTGGTCCGAGATTTTCCCGACGTGTGCGCCCCTGAGTACAACGCCACGCTTCAACAGGCGATGTTCCTGTCGAACTCTCCGATCCTGGAGCCGCTCTTCCGGCCGTATGCCGGCAACCTTGCGGATCGATTGACGGACCTTCCCGATGAACGGGCCCGGGTTCGGGAGGCCTTTCGCGCGATCCTGGGCCGTGTTCCCGACCGCGAGGAACTCCAGGCCGGCGTGGGATATCTGCGCTCGCATCCCGGGTCCGGCGGTGCCTCGCAATTCCTGTGGGCTCTGGTGTCCGGGGCTGAATTCCAGGTGAATCACTGACGCCATGAACCCGCCCCATCCGATGCACGAAGCCATTCCCGGCATGGCGGGCGCCACCTGTGGTCGGCCCGATCATGTCGTGCATCGGCGGAAGTTCCTCACCGGCATGGGGGCTGCCGGGGCGGTGTCGCTGGCCAGTTGGGCGGGATTGTTTTCGTTGCCGGCCTTCGCGGAACAGGCCAAGCGCACGGCCAAGCGGTGCATCCTCTTGTGGCTCTGCGGGGCCCCCAGCCAGTTCGAGACCTGGGACCCCAAGCCGGGACGCTTGAGCGCCGGTCCGTTCGGGTCGATCCCCACGAAGCTTCCTGGCGTCCATTTCAGCAGCCTGATGTCCCGCTGCGCCACCATCGCCGACAAGCTGGCGGTGGTGCGGTGCATGAAGACCGACCAGAACGAGCATCTGCAGGGCATCAACCTGCTCAACCGCGGAGCGGCTCCGCGGCCGCCGTTCGTGCGTCCGGTGCTCGGTTCGGTGCTGGCCCAGCAGTTGGGGCACCTCGACAACCCGGTCCCCAACTTCATCCTTTTGGATCCGTGTCCCGAGGGCAACGAGTTCAAGGAGTTCAAGGCGGGCAACTGGGCCGGATGGTTGGGCGCCCAATACGGACCGGTCCGCGTGGGCGGCGACTACCGCATCGAGAACGTGCTGCGGCAGGCCGAGTTGTCGGCCGACGATCACGAGTCGCGCAACGCCCTGCGCCGCTTCCTCACCCGGAAATACGAGAACGAGCGCAAATCGGCCGCGGCCGCCTCGCAGAACGCCGTCTTCGAGCGGGTGAAGGGCCTCATGAGCTGCGCCCACCTCTTCGATCTCGAGAAACTCCCGGCCAAGGACCGGGAACGCTATGGGCCCGGGGCCTTCGCCCAGCACACCCTTCAGGCCCGGCATCTGGTCGAGAACGGGGCTCCGTTCGTGATGGTCGCCAACGGCATGCCGTGGGACAGCCACGTATTCCACAACGAGATCTACCAGATGCTCACGCCGGAACTCGACAACGTGATCTTCCAGTTGATCACCGACCTCGAGGAGCGGGGCCTGCTCGATTCCACGCTGGTGGTGGCCATGGGGGAGTTCGGTCGCACGCCGTGGCTCAACCAGGCGCGGGGTCGCGATCACTATTCCAAGGCCTGGTCGCTGATGCTGGCCGGGTGCGGGATCAAGCGGGGAGTGGTCGTGGGGGCGACCGATGCCGAGGGGGCCGAGGTCGAGGGCAAGGCCTTCGACGAGAAGAACTTGTTTTCGACCCTGTTCACGGCGTTGGGCATCGATCCCTACGCTCAGTACGACATCGGGGATCTGCCGAGTTTTCATCGGGTGGAAGACCGGGCGGAGCCCATTCGGGAGGTCTTGGCGTGACGCGTCCTCTGAACCCATTCCTCCTGTTGCCTCTGGAGATCCCCCGCCATGGCTGACCCCGATCCCAAGACTGCAACGGTCACGACCGTCGAGCCGAAGCTCACCCGGGCCAAGGAGATCAAACTTCCGTCGGCGGTGCTCGCTCTCGATGTCACCCCGGACGGGAAGCGCCTGATGGCCGCATGCCTCGACGGAACGGTGCAACGGGTGGACGCCGAGACCGGCGAGGCGGTGGTGATCGGCCGCCATGCCAGCTATGCCAGCGGGGTGGCCTTGCTGCCGGGAACCCAGCAACTGGTGTCGGCAGGCTACGACGGCGTCTTGCACTGGAGGGATTTGGCTTCCGGGAAAGAACTCCGATCGGTCCAGGCCCACCTGTTTTGGTCGTGGGATTTGGCGGCCTCCCCGGACGGGCGCTGGGTGGCCAGCGTCACCGGTCAGTATCGGGCCGGCAGCTACAAGTACGACCCGGCTCCCGGCACCGAGCCTTCGGTGCGCGTGTACGATGCGGTGACCGGCGCGCTGAAGCATTCCTGGGACTTTCTGCCGCCGGTGCAGGCGGTGGCCTTCAGCCCGGACAGCCGCCGCGTCGCCGCCGGCAACCTGATGGGCGAGGTGGCCGTATGGGATCTGGAGAGCGGCAGGGTGGTCTCGCAGTGGAAGACCGACGACCTGACCAGTTGGGGCATCATCAAGAGCCACCATTTTCTCGGCGGGGTCTTCGCCCTCGAGTTCTCACCCGACGGCGAGCGGCTCTATGCCGCCGGGATGGGACCCATGCGGGATCCCATGGCCGGCAATGGCGTCCAGCGCTGGCAATCCTTCGATTGGAAGACCGGCAAGAAGCTCGATCAGACCCACGAGGGCGAGAGCGGGCAGGGCTTGATGGAGGCATTGGCCTTCCACCCGGATGGGAAGCACTTCGTCATGGCGGGCCGATTGTTCCAAGGCACCTGGAACCTCGCGCTCTTCGATGCCGCCACCGGTCGCAATCGCTTCAGCATCGACGCCAAGCACCGGATCACCGACACCCGATTCGGCGCCGACGGCAGCCGCCTCTTCCTTGCCAAGGCCCGTCAACAGGAACTCAAGAACGGCCGCTGGAACGAATTCGGCCTGATCGAGATCCACACGGTCTCGGGCCTGGGCGGTTGAGGTTATTCCAGCCCATGCGATGGAGCCCCAATCCTCGGGGCTCGCAGGCCACGTTCAGACCACGTTCAGGCCGCCTTCAGCAAGGCCAATGGCTGCACCTGGGCGGTGAGCGCGCGCTCCCGCTGGCGCAAGTCCCGGAAGTCGCAGTTGCTCTGCACCCGGAACCAGAACTCCGCGGTCTGGCCGAAGCATTTGCCCAATTTCATCGACATCTCCGGCGTGATGGAGCGCTTTCCCAAGACGATCTCGTTGATGGCGCGGGGAGAAACACCGAGGGCGCGACCCAAGGCGTTCTGAGAAATTCCCAGAGGGATCAAATACTCTTCCAGCAGGATTTCGCCGGGGGTGACCGGATTCATGATCTATAGCGTATGACGTTACAAGGGGGTGTCAATGGTAGTCGCAGATTTCCACCTCGCTGGCATCGGAGCCGTCCCATCGGAAGCAAATCCGCCATTGGTCATTGATGCGGATGGAATGCTTTCCCTGGAGGTCTCCCTTGAGTGCCTCGAGTCGATTTCCAGGGGGCACCCTCAGATCGGAAAGCTGTCCGGCAGCGTCCAGTTGGATCAGTTTGCGGAGTGCGATGCGAGCGAATGCGGAAAACCGTCGGCTCGATCCGGTTTCATGCAGGCGTCGCGTCTCTTGGTCTTGGAAGGAAATGATCACGATCGGGGCGTCGGGATATTTGGGCACCGAAGCCGCGGCTCAGCTGGGGCCGGACCTGAAGGTGCGGGTCGCTATCGGGGCGCCAGGGCCTTGGCGGCGGCCTGTTGGAAGACGCGGCGGACGTCGCTGGCGTCGCTGTTGGGGAAGTTGGAGCGCTGGACCATCAGCACGTAGGCGACGCCTCTGACGGGATCCACCCAGGCTTGCGTTCCCCAGGCGCCGCCATGGCCGAAGGTGCCGGGCGAGAGCATGGCGGGCACTCCGTCATGCGGGGCCTTGAGCACACAGGTACCGAGGGCCCATCCGTAGTTCAGCCCGCGGCGACCGTAGGTGTCGTTCTGGAAAAAGCCCGTGGGCAGGGTTTCGGGCGTTTGGGGCGTGGACAGGAATCTCATCGACGCGTCGCTCAGGTAGCGCACGCCCTGGAATCGTCCGCCGCCGAGCAGCATCTGGCAGAACCGGCCATAGTCCTCGGCCGTGGAATAGAGGCCGCCATTGCCCTGGGGCGGACGATCGCGGGGGCCGAACTCCGGTCGGGGAGGCACAGCTTCGAGCGATCCGGTCGTCGCGTTCTTGGCGTAGGCGGTGACCTGACGGGCGCGTTCCGAGGCGCCCGGATAAAACGTGGTGCTCGTCATGCCCAGCGGCTGGAAGAGGCGTTTCTGGAGAAAGGTGTCGAAGCTCATCCCGCTGACCACCTCGACGATGCGTCCGGCGGCGTTGATGCCACTCTGGCAGTAGCTCCATCGGCTGCCCGGCTCGAATTGCATCGGAGCGGCCAGCCACAGGGGAACGAGGTCGGCCAGCGTCTTCGCCTCGCGGGCGGCCGGCCCACCCGCTTCGCCGAGTCCGGAGGTGTGGGTGAGGATTTGGATCAGCGTCAGGTTCGCCGGCTGGCCGGAGGGCGTTTTGAGGTTCGCGAACTCGGGCAGGTACTTGGCGACCGGATCGTGCACGTCCAGTTTGCCCTCGTCCTGAAGCATGAGCACCGCGGTGGCCGTGATCGGCTTGGTCATCGAGGCGATCCAGAACACCGTGTCGGCCTGCATCGGCTTATGGGCCGCCACATCGGCGAGTCCGGTGGTCTCGAGGTGCAGCACCCGATCCTTCGAGACGACCATCGTGACCGCGCCGGCGATCTCGTGGCGGTCGACCTGCTCCTGAAGAGCCGCCCCCACGCCGGGGAGCTTGGGGGATTCCGCTGTCACCGCCGAGACGAGCAGCAACGAGGCGATCAAGGGCGCGAGGGGACCCGCAGCGCGGATAGGGATCATGAACGCGAGCATTCGCGAGCGCCCCGAGCCCCGTCAATCGGTACCCGACTGGAGACCCTCCCGAATCACGGCAGTGCGAGGGCCCCATCCGCACGAAGGCAGCCGGAAATGGGGTCAGGGAATGGGGGCAGGGAATGGTTCTCGAGTGGGTGGTGGCGGAAGGTCCTACTCTTGGCACGGCCGGATAATTTCCGCGTATCGGACTGGGCTCCGCGGGACCATACCTGCGCGCGCAGGGAAGCTCGAAGGAGGAACGGCTTTCGCGCTGCGCGCGAGGGATGGGGTGGATCGCTTCCAGTGCTTGCTCCGGTCCGGTCCCGCTGCCGCCTGGGTTGCCTGAAGGAGCGAACTGGCCGCCGATCACCCCGCGATTTTCCCCTCAAGCCGGGAACCCTGGTTGCTCAGCGGCCAGGATCACGGGCAGGGAGGACGGATGGACACCGATCGCGTTTCCCAGATTCGGAAATCGTTCCCGGACCCCGTTCCCGTTCTCGGCCTGAAGAGCGGCGGAGGCCGGCGATGATGGACGCTGGTCGGCGACTCCAAGCAGGACCAGCGGCAGCGGGATCGGACTGGCGCGGGAGCGGGTGGGGGAAGCGATCACTCGATTCGATCGCGGGCAGCGTGAAAGCGTTTCCCTGATGGAGCTTCCGTGTGAGTGCTGGTCCGGTCCCTCGGAAACGACACCGGGAATCCACCGGATGCGCCGCAGTCGCCCCAAGCCCCGGGCTAGGCGTGCCGGCGCTTACCGATGGGGCTCAGAGGGTGGATTGGAATTCTTCGAGGCTGGATGCCCGGGCGGCTCGACGGAGCAGGCCTTTGAGGGTGCGCTCGCTGTCGAGGGCGTTGACCCGTTCGCGAACGGACGCGGGCACCTCGCCGAACCGGGTGTCGAGGACGTCGAGAATCGCCTCGCGGGCGGTTTGGAGGATGCCTTTCTCGAGGCCTTTCTCGAGCCCTTCCTTGAGGGCGAGTTCTTCGAAGAGGGTGATGTGGGGCATGGTTTTGTCGGGGAGGCGTTGTTGGAGTCGGTTTCTGAATTGAATCTTATGCGCGTCGGGCAGGGGCATCAACCAGTCGATCAGGCGGTGCAATTGTAGGATTTCCAATGGGGAGTATCCCTCGTTGAAGAATCGGACGGTGAGTTCGAGGCGGTAGTCGCTGAGTTGCTGGGGGTTGTGGCGGTGCTGTTGGGTGCCGAGGTGGGCTGCGATGATGAAGAGGACTTGTTGGTGGCGGTAGCGTGGGTTGTCGAGTTTGCCCTGAAAGTCGATGGTCTTGCAGATGCGGAAGCGGAAGGTGATGCCGCAGCCGAGGGACTGGTAGCAGTACGATGTGGGGCGCCACTTGCGGCTGGTGTCGCCAAGGATGGCGAGGGTGATAGGTTTGACGCCGTATTTGTCGAAGATGCGGTAGTGGTAGGTGAACAGGCGCCTGGGCAGGTCGGGATCGTATCGCATCTGGACCTCGATGTGGATGAATAGCCACTGGTCGGTGCCATCGAGGAGGCGGACTTTGAGGAGTTTGTCGACCCGCTTGGCTCCGATTTCGGAGGCCGGGGTGATTTCGTGGAGTTCCTGCTCGAGGGATACCGGCTCGAAGGACCAATCGATGGTGGCGGCGACATCGGGAAAGGTGACCTCGAGGAAGGACCGGGTGAACTGGTCGATGGTGTCTTTCCAGGGGCTGTCGTGATTGAGCGGCTTGTCCATGCCTCCAGTGATTCGCTCGGTCGGGAGCGAATCTTTCACCGACGATGCAGTTTGTCGGGCGAGGCCGTGTGTCCTCCGGTACACCTGATCGCTTGCCCGGGCGTTTGCGGTTGCGGCCCAGATGGGCCGAAAGACGTTCCGGGGCGTTGGGTGTCGTGGCCCCGACGGGGCCGAACGGGGAGACCGGTTCAGCCCTGGGGCTCAGGAGGTAGGGTGCCCCGGGAGATGAGGCCCGGGTCAGGGAACAAATCCCGGAAAAGGGGTCAGGGAACGGTTCTCGATTTTGGATCAGCGGGTGGTGGCGGAGGGTTCTATTCTTGGGACGGCCGGATGGTTTCCGTGCCCCGGGCTGGGCTCCGCGGGACCAGACCTGCGCGCGCAGGGAAGCTCAAAGGAGGAACCGCTTTCGCGCTGCGCGCGAGGGGTGAGGTTGATCGCTTCCAGTGCTTGCTCCGGCCCGGTCCCGCTGCCGTCAGAGTTGGCTGAAGTAGCGAACCTGCCCCCGATCGACCCACGATCCTCACCCCAAGCCGGGAACCCTGGTTACCCAGCGGCCAGGATCACGGGCAGGGAGGATGGATTCATACCGATTGCGTTTCCCAAATTCGGAAATCGTTCCCTGACCCCTCCCCTGACCCCGTCCCCGTCCCCATCAAGTGGGTTTCTGCGAGAGGCGTTGCCGGATCTCCATGAGAAGTTTGCGGCCACGGGCCGGGTTGCCCCGTTGCTGGCGTGCCAGGAACCGGGCTTCCGCCTGACGTTCGGCGATGACATGCGTCACGAAGTTGTCGAAGAGCCGTTGGACACTGGTCCCGGATTCTCGCGCCACGCTCAGCAAGGCCTTGTGCCGCGATTCGTCGCACCGATAAGGAATTGTTTTCATGGTATGGCTTTAAGGTGTTGCGCCGGGGTCACCACCTGCGGCGAAGTGAACTTGAGTTCGCCTCGTCCGAAGTCCCGAAGGTTGTGCGTGACCAAATGTTCCACGCCGCCGGCGATCGCAAGCTCGAGAACATGATCATCCCCGGCATCCGGCAGGTTGGGCCGCCACCGGAAATAAATGGGCTGCCAGAGGGCCGCGGCGCAGAAGTCGTCCAGCAATGCCTCACGTTCTTCCGCTGTGACCGGCACCCGCCGCCACAGGCTTTCCCGATGGATCAGTTCTTCATATTCCGCGAACAGGGCTGCCCCCATGATCGCTTGATCTGCCCGGGCCAGACACCGGTCCAGGACCTCCGCACTGGCTCCCTCTGCGCTGCGCAGTGCCGCGACGAAGACGTTGGTGTCCTGCACGGTTTCCACCCAAACACGATGGTATCACTGGTGATGTCAGTCAAGCAGGTGGGCTGAAGGGTTTACTTCTTCGGTTTTCCCTCCGAGCGCAGGTCTGGTCCCGTGGGAGCGACGCCTCCGGGGGCCATCTGGCTGACCGGGTCCCAGAGCTTCGATGCCATTCAGGGCGTCCAGGCATCGCTGGCCTGACGGGTGGCCGTCGTGAACCTCTTCGGTCTCTTGGATGAGGAGAAGGGACTTGTCCTTCCTGCCCTGACCGTCCCGCTCAGTGGCTGTCTTCGCAGGTGTTGATGCCCAGGAGCGGGTACAGGGGGCAGAATCCAAGGCCGGCCGTGAGCATGGGGATGAGGCCAAGCAGTCCCCAGGGACTGTCGAGAGCGGTGCCCAGGCCCAGGAGGGTGAGGCCGACGAAGAGGCGGAGGGCGCGATCGGAGATGCCGACGTTGGTTTTCATGGGTGGGATGCCGGAGCGCATTCGGGAAGGCTCCGATGGCGGTGCCACCCTGCCGTCGCCCGGGGATGACGACTGCCCGCATTTTGCCCACCCACAGTCCGCGCTTGCTGGTGGATGGACTCCCGGGCGGATGCGGGGCATCCGAAGCCCCGGCTCTCTTCGACCGACGTCGCCGCGACAGGTGCCGCACCCGCCTGTTGCCGAGACTCCGGGAGGTCCGGTAGGTTTGCCGGACCGAAATGAGCGAGATTTCCAAGGCCTACGAGCCGCAGTCCGTCGAGTCGAAGTGGTACCGTTTCTGGGAAGAGCAGGGCTGCTTCACGGCCGATCCGGCCCGCGTGTCGGCGGCCCGGCCCGCGTATTCCATCGTCATTCCGCCGCCGAACGTCACGGGCGTGCTAACCATGGGCCATGTCCTCAACAACACCATCCAGGACATCCTCGCCCGCAAGGCGCGCATGGACGGTAAGGAAGTGCTCTGGCTGCCGGGCACCGACCACGCGGGCATCGCCACCCAGAACGTCGTCGAGAAGACCCTCAAGAAGGCCGGCCAGATCAAGCACCGCGACGACCTCGGCCGCGAGGCGCTGGTGGCCAAGATCTGGGAATGGAAGGAGACCTATGGCGGCATCATCCTCAAGCAGTTGCGCGCGCTCGGCGCCTCCTGCGACTGGACCCGCACCCGCTTCACCATGGACCCGGAGTATTCCCGGTGCGTGCAGCAGGTGTTCGTGGACCTGTACCAGAAGGGCCTGATCTACCGCGGCAAACGCATGGTGAACTGGTGCCCGGCCTCGCTCACGGCGCTGTCCGACGAGGAGGTCACCATGAAGGAGCAGAAGGGCTTCATGTACCACTTCCGCGTGGAGGTGGTGGAGCATCCCGGCACGTTCCTGACGATCGCCACCACCCGGCCCGAGACGATCCCGGCCGACACCGCGGTGGCCGTGAACCCGAAGGACCCGCGCTACACGCACCTCATCGGCAAGCACGTGTATCGCGCGCTGCCGCTGGACGTTCCGAAGGAGCAGCGGATCATCCCCATCATCGCCGACGAGCATGTGGCCTTCGACTTCGGCACCGGCGTGCTCAAAGTCACCCCGGCCCACGACAAGGCCGATTTCGAGATCGGCCTGCGCCACAAGCTGCCGGTGATCGATGTGCTCACGCCCGACGGCAAGCTCACCGCCGAGGCCGGCGCCGAGTTGGCCGGCCTGGACCGCTTCGTGGGTCGCAAGAAGTCGGCCGAACTGCTGGAAGCGGCGGGAGCCCTCGACAAGGCTGAGCCCTACACCAACAACGTGGGCTTCAGCGAGCGGGCCGATGTGCCCATCGAGCCGCGCCTGAGCGAGCAGTGGTTCCTGAAGTATCCGAGCGTCGAGGCCTCGAAGGCCTGTGTGGCCCAGCCCGGTTCCTATGGCCAGGCACCGATGCGGTTCTTCCCCGATCGCTGGGCCAAGGTGTACGACCACTGGCTGGGGGGCATCCAGGACTGGTGCATCAGCCGCCAGCTCTGGTGGGGGCATCGCATCCCCGTGTGGTATCGCGGCTCCGAGGTGTCCTGCGGCCTGGAGGCTCCGGCAGGCGAGGGCTGGACCCAGGATCCCGACGTGCTCGACACCTGGTTCAGTTCCTGGCTGTGGCCCTTCGCCACGATGGGGTGGACCGGCGACCAGGTCACCGATGCGAAGAACGCCACCCTGAAGGCCTTCTACCCCACGACCGATCTGGTCACCGGGCCCGACATCATCTTCTTCTGGGTCGCCCGCATGATCATGGCGGGCTACGAGTGGATGGGCGACCTGCCGTTCCGGAACGTCTATTTCACCGGCATCATCCGCGACAAGCAGGGGCGCAAGATGTCGAAGTCGCTCGGCAATTCGCCCGACCCGCTGGACCTCATCGCCAAGTACGGTGCCGATGCGTTGCGCTTCGGCGTGATGCGGGCCGCGCCCCTGGGCCAGGACGTGCTCTTCGATGAGCAGACCGTGGAACTGGGCCGCAACTTCTGCAACAAGCTGTGGAACGCCTGCCGCTTCCGCCAGATGATCGGCGGCACGGAGGGGCGGACCGAGGGCGAGATCAACCCGGCCCTGCTCACCTCCGACGATCGCTGGATCCTGCTCCGCCTCGACCAGGCGATCCGCGAGGTCACCGGGGCCTTCGCCGAGTACAAGTTCAGCGATGCCACGGCCACGCTGTACCGGTTCTTCTGGAACGAATACTGCGACTGGTACGTCGAGGCCTCCAAGGCGGTCATCTACGGCGGTGACGAGGCGCTCAAGACCAACAAGGTGGCCGTCATCGACTTCGTGCTGGGCCAGTTGCTGCGGCTCTTCCATCCGTTCCTGCCCTTCATCACCGAAGAGTTGTGGCACGGCATGGGATTCGCCCACGACATGCCCGAGAACCAGGGGGGGCGCACCCTCATGTTCGCGCCCTGGCCCAAGCCGCTGAGCAACGACGAGAAGGAGTACTTCGGCCTCGACGACACCGCCGACGCCGTGGCCCAGGCCAAGTACGACCTGGTCAGCCTCGGCCGCGGCCTGCGCCGCGACTGCAAGATCGACCCCGCCAAGAAGATCCGCTTCATCGTGCGGCCGGCCGGTTCGTTGTCCGCCTCCGATGTCGAGGTGCTCAAGCTCCTGCTCAACGCCGAGGCGCTCGACGTGGTCGACGCGGCCTGGACGCCCGAGCGTGGCACGCCGGTGGCGGCCAATGCCCTGGGTGAGTTGTTCCTGCCGCTGGCCGGCCTCATCGACTTCGCCGCCGAGCGCGCGCGCCTTTCCAAGGAACTCGAGCGCGTGAAGGGCGAGGTCGCCAAGGTGCAGGAGAAGCTCGCCAATCCGGCCTTCGCCGCCAAGGTGCCCGCAAAGGTGCTCGAAGAGCATCAGGCCCGTCTGCAGGATTGGCAGGCCAAGGAGGCCCAACTCGCCGCCTCGTTGGCCAACCTCCCGGCCTGATGCCCTGAATCCGTCCCACACAGAACACTCCGCCCGCCGATAACGCCACCACACCACTGCACAGCATGCACGACTACGCCAACTTCATCGGAGGGAACTGGGTGCCGGCCGCATCCGGAGCCACCTTCACCACCACCAATCCGGCGGATACCCGCGAGACGGTGGCTCGGTATCCGTTGTCCGACGCGCCCGAATTCGCGGCGGCCACCGCGGCGGCCCAGAAGGCGTTCCCGGCGTGGGCGGCGCTGACGCCGGTGGCGCGGGGGCGCTTCCTGAGCAAGGCCTCGCAGATCCTCGAAACCCGCAAGGCCGATCTGGCCCTGCTGCTCGTCCGTGAAGAAGGCAAGACGCTGACCGAGGCCACCGGCGAGGTGCAGCGGGCGGCCGACATCTTCCGCTTCTTCGGCGGCCTGAGCTACACGGTGGGCGGGCAGACCATTCCCCACGATCTGCCGGGCAACCTGCTGCTCACCCGGCGTGAGCCGCTGGGCGTGGTGTCGCTCATCACGCCTTGGAATTTCCCCATCGCCATCCCGGCGTGGAAACTCGTGCCGGCCCTGCTGTGCGGCAACACCGTGGTGCTCAAGCCGGCCTCTCAGGCCCCGGCCATGGCGCTCGAGTTGGCCAAGGCCTTGGCCGAGGCCGGTTTGCCGGCGGGCGTGCTCAACGTGGTCACCGGTTCCGGGCGTGCCTTCGGGTCCGAGATCGCGTCCAATCCGGCCATTCAGGCCCTCAGCTTCACCGGTTCCCACGGCGTGGGCACCGCGTTGTATCAGACGCTCGCGCCGCGTCGGATCCGGGTGCAGTTGGAGATGGGTTCCAAGAACCCGACCCTCGTGCTCGCCGATGCCGACCTCGATCTGGCCGCGCGACTCGTCGCCATCGCCGGGTTCGGGCTGACCGGCCAGGCCTGCACGGCGACCAGCCGGGTGATCGTGGAACGCTCGGTACTCGAACCCTTCACCGAGAAGCTCGTGGCGCTGGCCAAGACCTGGAAGGTGGGACCGGGTGCCCAGCCCGGTGTCCAGATGGGCCCGGCGGTGAATGCCGACGAATTCGAGGGCAATTTCGCGGCCATCCAGCAGGCGATCGGCGAAGGTGCTGAATTGATCTGGGGCGGAGGCCGGCTCACCGAGGGCGATCTGGCCCATGGCTATTTCATGCAGCCGGCGATCCTCGGCAAGGTGACCCCGTCGATGCGCATCGCACAGGAAGAGGTCTTCGGCCCCGTGGTGGCGATCCTGGCGGTCGATTCGTTCGACGAGGCCATCACCGTGGCCAACGGTGTGAAGTACGGCCTCAGCGCCAGCCTGGTGACGCGCGATTTCAAGAAGGCCATGCAGTACGCCGAGCGCATCGAGTGCGGCGTGGTGAAGGTCAACCAGATCAGCACGGGCCTCGCCCTTCAGGCGCCGTTCGGTGGCGTGAAGAACAGCTCCACCGACTCCTTCCGCGAGCAGGGCACCGCGGCGCTGGACTTCTACAGCCGCACCAAGACGGTGTACTTCGACTACTCGGCCTGAGGGCCGGACAGCACGTTCGGTTCCGCCCCGTGTTCCGGGTTTCTGTCGCACCACGCGACGGGGCGAGTTAAACCTCGTGCATGAGGCACCGAGGACCATGGCTGAAGCGTTTCCGACGTGGGTGCGTGTGGGTACGTGTCATGGCTGCGGCCATCGGCTGTGTGTGCGCCGAGGCTGCCACGAACACTCCGGCGCAGGACACCGGTCTGGCCTGGCCCCAGTGGCGCGGTCTGCTGGCCAACGGGGTTTCCCCCACGGCTCGGCCGCCCCTCGAGTGGAGCGAGACCAACCATGTCCGCTGGAAGCTGCCGCTGCCCGGCAAGGGGCATTCGTCTCCCATCATCCTCGGGGACAGGGTGATCGTGATGACCGCGGCCCCGATTGGTGAGGCCCAGAAGCCGGTCTTCGATCAGGCCCCGGGGGTTCATGACAGCGTACCGGTCACCCATCGTCATGAATACGCCGTGGCGTCGGTGTCCCGGAAGGACGGCCGGGTCGTCTGGAAGACCGTCGTCCGGGAGGAGTGGCCCCATGAGGGCGGACACACCACCGGCAGTCCGGAATCGCATTCCCCGGCGACCGACGGACAGGCCCTGTATGCCCTGTTCGGTTCCCGAGGCCTCTACTGTCTGGAGGCCGACGGCCGGATCCGCTGGCGCAAGGACCTCGGCCGGATGAACACCCTGCATGCCCACGGCGAGGGCAGTTCGCCGGTGGTCCACGGCGGTCTGGTGGTGATGAACTGGGACCACGAAGGCGACTCGTTCATCGAGGCCTTCGACGCCCGGACCGGCGACTCGCGATGGAAGATTTCCCGCGACGAGAAGACCTCCTGGTCCACGCCGATCGTGGTCGAGGTCGACGGCAAACCGCAGGTGATCGTGAGCGCCACCCGGCGGGTCCGCGGGTACGACCTGGCCAGCGGCACCCTGATCTGGGAATGCGCCGGCCTGACCGACAACGTGGTGGCCTCACCCGTCGTGCACCGCGGGGTGCTCGTCGCCGGAAACAGCTATTACACCCAGGCGATGTTCGCGTTGCGGCTGTCGGGCGCGCGCGGCGATGTGACCGGAACCGAGCGCGTGGTGTGGCGGATGAACCGACTCACACCCTACGTGGCCTCCCCACTCTTGTACGACGACACGCTGTATCACCTGCGGCACAATCAGAACGTGCTGGTACGCCTCGATCCGGCCACGGGCAAGCTCCGCGGCGATCTCCTCCGTTTGGACGGCATCCGCGACTTCATCTTCGCCTCGCCGGTCGGTGCTGCGGGCCGGATCTACATCACCGGTCGCGATGGAACGACGGTGGTCCTGAAGCATCCGTCCGGGAACGAGGCGTTCGAGAACACGGTGCTGGCCGTGAACCGCTTGGAAGACTCCTTCAGCGCCTCGCCGGCCCTGGCGGATCAAGAGCTCTACCTGCGGGGCGAGCGCTTCCTGTACTGCGTGGCCGAGTGATACGGCTTGTCCCTACGGCCGACGGGAGCGTTCGGCGGGAGCGATGTGGTCGGGAATGGGGTTCAGGAGGCCGCCTCGGCCCTCGGTCGGGAAGTGACCTCGCGGTAGCGGGATTCGTAGTCCGGGTGGTTGGTGCCCATCAGGCGGTCCCACACGTTGAAATACAGCCCGTAATTACCCCGCATCTTCTCGTGATGCAT
>JBEGWF010000089.1:0-9794 GCA_041177965.1 Verrucomicrobiota bacterium
TATGTGAACGACGCCTTCGGTGCCGCGCACCGCGCCCACGCCTCGACCAGCGGCGTGGCCCGCATCGTCCGCGCCTGGGGCGGTCAGGCCGCGGCCGGACTGCTGATGGAGCGGGAATTGAAGTTCCTCGGCGATGAGCTCGAGAACCCGGCCCGTCCGTTCGTGGTCATCCTCGGAGGTGCCAAGGTGAGCGACAAGATCAAGGTCATCGACCGGCTCTTGGAGAAGGCCGACACCATCCTCATCGGCGGCGCGATGGCCTACACCTTCAAGCTGGCCCACGGCGGCAAGACCGGGAAGAGCCTCGTCGAGAAGGACCACACCGGCACGGCCCTGGCGGCCGAGGCCAAGGCGGCGAAGCGGGGCGTCTCGTTCCTGCTGCCCACCGACACGGTCATCGCCGACCTCAAGGATACCGGCAAGGTCAACAAGAAGGGCCGACCGGTGTTCGAGTTCGTGAACCCGCGGGTCAACACCGGTGACATTCCCGACGAGTGCGAGGGTTTCGACATCGGGCCCGACACCGTGCGTCGCTATTCCGAGGTGATCGCCTCGGCCAAGACCATCCTCTGGAACGGACCCATGGGCATGTTCGAGGATCCCCGGTTCGCCGCGGGTACCCAGGCCGTGGCCAAGGCCGCGGTCGAGGCGACCCAGAAGCACGGGGCCAAGTCGATCATCGGCGGCGGCGACAGCGTCAAGGCCGTCAACAAGGCCGGACTGGGCAGCCAGGTGACCTTCGCCAGCACCGGCGGTGGAGCGAGCCTCGAGTTCCTCGAGGGCATCCCGCTCCCGGGAGTCGTCGCCCTCGACGACCGCTGAGAGCCGCCCTCGGACGGTCTCCCTGCGAGGGCGCGTTCCCGTTCCGAAAACCCCTCGACACCCCCCGAGCGTTCCGACGCCGGCGGGGGTTTTTGCGATGAGGGTCGTGGGTTCCTCGCCCAGGATCGGAGGCCTGGAAAACCGTTCCACGGAACCGGGCGTGGGATCCGGGGTAGGGATGCTTCGACCCGGCCGGGAGGGCGCCTTCGGCTACGCCGCTGCGGCGCGGGCGTACCGGGCGCGTGCCAGGGCGTCGGTGAGCCGGTCGATGAACGGGTGCTGAGCGGGTTTCATCCGCTCCTTGGCCGCCGCCGGGCTGAAGAATCCCGCCCGGTCGATCTCCGGCCACGAGGCCCAGTTGCCGGAGCCCGCCGGCCATTCGATGTCGACCCGATTGCTCTGGATGCCCTCGGCGGGATCCCATCGGCCTTCGAACGCCCAGGCGAACACCGTCTTGCCGCCCCGTTGGCGGATGGAACCCAGATCGATGAACGGTGGGTTGCTCGCGATGCCCACCTCTTCGCTGAACTCGCGACAGGCCGCCTCCAGCGCGCTCTCGCCGGGCTCGATCTCGCCCTTCGGGATCGTCCAGATGCCGTGGTCGCGGTGCGGGAACCACGGCCCACCCGGATGCGCGATGAAGACCTCCAGAGCACCGTCGTGCAAGCGGTACATCAGGAGGCCGGCGCTGACGCGGGATGGGGGCATGGCACGGTGTTGGGGCCCAGTCGGACCGTCTGTCGGAGGATCGGACCCGGGACGGGCACCATCTCCTCCAATGGGGTCGACCTTATGCCATGGGGTGCCAAGCGGCAACCTTCCCGTGGACCGGTCCCCGGGCGTCGGCGATCACCGCTTCCGGGCGGGCCGTTTCGCGGCCTTCCGGGCGGGTGCGGGGGCCAGACCGAGGTCCTTGAAGCGCTGATCGACCTCCTTGAGGTGGAAGTCGAGCGAGCACAACGCCTCGAGCTCGCCCTTCTTGAAGTGCCCGGCCACCTCGGGATCGGCCTTGAGCATCTCGAGGAAGTCGGCGTCGTCGCGTCCGGCGTGCTTCACCTCCCAGGTCTTCATGGCGTTGCGCTGGACCAGGGCGTAGGCGTCTTCCCGGGTCAGGCCCTTGCGGATGAGGGCCAGCAGCACGGTCTGGCTGTTCCACATGCCCAGGCTGAGCCCGAGGTTCTTGCGCATGTTCTCGGGATAGACCAGCAGGCCGTCCATCAGCCGGGTCAGCAGCCCGAACATGTAGTCGAGCAGCGTGCAGGAATCGGGGAAGATGACCCGCTCCACCGAGCTGTGGCTGATGTCGCGTTCGTGCCACAGGGCCACGTTCTCCAGGGCCGCGACGGCGTTGCCGCGGATCACGCGGGCCAGTCCGGTCAGGCGCTCCCAGGTGATGGGGTTGCGCTTGTGCGGCATGGCGCTGCTGCCCTTCTGGCCCCGGGTGAACGGTTCCTCGGCCTCCAGCACCTCGGTGCGCTGCAGGTGGCGGAACTCCACGGCCCAGTGCTCGAAGCCCGAGGCGACCAGCGCCAGGCCGTTCATGAACTCGGCGTGGATGTCGCGCTGGATGACCTGGGTGGCGATGGGAGCGGGCTTGAGTCCGAGGCGCTTGCAGACATGGGCCTCGACCGACGGCGGCAAGTGGGCATGGGTACCCACCGCGCCGCTGAGTTTACCGAGTGCGACGACCGTCCGGAGGTGCCGGAAGCGGGCCAGCGCCCGCGAGAACTCCTCGTGCATGAGGGCCAGCTTCAGACCGAAGGTGGTGGGTTCGCCATGGATGCCATGGCTGCGGCCGATGCAGGGGGTGCGCTGGTGCTCCCGGGCCCGTCGGGCGATGATGGCCAACAGCGCCTCCACGTCCCGGATGAGCAGGTCGAGGCTCTGCACCATCTGGACGGCGAAGGCCGTGTCCACGATGTCGGAGCTGGTTAGGCCGAAGTGCAGCCATCGGCTGGCCGGATCGTTGATGCGCTCGGTCACGGCGGTGGTGAAGGCGATCACGTCGTGGTTCAGCACCTTCTCCAACTCGCGTTGACGGGCGAACAATCCGGCGGTGTCGCCCTTCCAGGCCTGGCAGCCCTTCTGGATCTTGAGGAAGTCCTTCTTGGGCACCACGCCCCGGGACACCAGCGCCTCGCTGGCGAACTCCTCGATGTCGAGCCACAGGCTCAGCTTGTTCTCCTCGGACCAGATGGCCCGCATTTCAGGCCGTGAGTAGCGTTGAATCACGGACCCATCATGGGCCCATCGGCTCCCGAAGGCGAGACCGCTCCCGGGGTGGCCACAAGGGCGGCGATCGCTTCGGCATAGCCCTCCCGGTAGGTGGGAAATCGAGGCGTCCACCCGAGCTCCTCCCTAAGGCGGCGATTGGAGACCCGCTTGTTCGTGTTCCCGCGCTTGCGGGCCGGGATCGATCCTCCGGGATCGGCGGCGGGGGCCACCGGAGGCAGCGGCCGCCCGGTCGACTCGGCGAGGAAGCGCAGGAAGTCGCCCTGGAGCACCGGTTCATCATCGACGGCATTGTAGGTCCGGCCGGGTTCGCCTCGGAGGACCACCGTCTCGAGAGCCGAGGCCACATCGTCGCGGTGGATCATGTTCATCCAGCGATCCGGCTCGCGACGGGCCTGGCCGGTGACGAATTGCCCGAAGAGATGGCCGCGTCCCGGGCCGTAGATGCCCGCGACCCGCACGATCAGGGTGGGCACGACGCCGGAGCGTTGCGCCTCGGCGAACACCTTCTCGGTCTCGACCAGCACCTGGCCGGTCGCCTCGGCGGGTTCGGTGGGCGAGCCTTCGGTCACCCAAGAGCCGTCGGTCTGGGCATACACGCTGGTGCTGCTGACCGAGACCATCCGGCCCACCCGCCTGCGGCATGCCCACTCGACCAGGTTCCGCGCCCCTCCCAGATAGACCTCGCGGTAGGCGTCGGCCCCGCCGCGGCCCGAGGAAACCGCGCAGACCACCGCATCGAAGTCCCCCGCGATCGACTCGAGGTCGTCGGGCTTCGTGAGGTCACCCCGCCACCCCCGGATGCCGGCGGCCGCCATCGCCCCGTCGTGATCGCCCTGGCGGCGCAGTCCCAGGACCTCGGCGCCGGACGACGAGCACCGCGCGCCCAGGGCCAGACCGACATAGCCGCAACCGACGATCAGGATTCGCATCGAGGCGCTCACCATTGACCCCCGACCATCCGGGTCAAGCCCGGTCCGGCGATCCGGACCGGGGCGCGGAGCCGCGGGCGGGTGCCGTCCGCCGTCTTGCGTCCCGGTCCGACCGGGACAACGCTCCTGCATCGCATGAGCAACGTGCTTTCCCGACTGAACCCGTCCCTCGCCAGCCTGCCGGTCTATGTGCCGGGTCGGCCCATCGAGGAGGTCGCCCGCGAACACGGCCTGGATCCCTCCGGCATCATCAAGCTGGCCTCCAACGAGAACCCCTTCGGCCCGTCGCCCAAGGCCCTCGAGGCGATGGAGGCGGTCCTTCGCCAGCTGCACCTCTATCCCGACGGCTCGGCCTCGGAGCTCAAGCGTGCGCTGGCCGAGTCGCTGGGGGTCCGTCCGGAGCACCTGATCCTCGGCAACGGATCCAACGAGATCCTCGAGTTCGTCGGTCACGCGATGATGCGCCCGGGGGTCGAGGTCGTGGTGTCGGAGTTCTGCTTCGCGGTGTATCCCATCGTGACGGCCCTGTTCGGGGCCACGCGGGTCGGCGTTCCCGCGGTGGACTTCGGCGCCGACGTTGACGGCTTGATCCGGGCGGTCACGCCCCGCACCGGAGTGCTGTTCCTGGCCAACCCGAACAACCCCACCGGCACACGGACCTCGCGCGAAGACATCCTCCGCCTGCTGCGCGAGGTCCCGAAGGACGTGCTGATCGTCATGGACGAGGCCTACATCGAGTTCCTGGACGATCCGGTGGACCTGATCCCGGAGATCCTCTCGGGTACCCACGAAAACCTGCTCCTCTGCCGGACCTTCTCCAAGATCTTCGGCCTGGCCGGACTGCGGCTCGGGTACGGCATCGCCAGCCCGGCCCTGATCTCGGCTTTTGAGAAGGTGCGCCAGCCCTTCAACATCAACGCCATCGCCCAGGCAGGAGCCATCGCCGCACTGAAGGATGGCGATCACCAGGCCCGCACCCGCGAGAACAACCGGGTGGGCGTCGAGTACTACCAGTCGGCCTTCCGGGCGATGGGGCTGCCCCATGTGCCGTCCCACGCCAATTTCGTGCTCGTGAAGACCGGCCGCGGGGCCGAGGTCTTCGCCGCGCTCCAGCAGCGGGGCATCATCACCCGTCCGATGGGCAGCTATGGTCTGCCCGACTGGTTGCGCATCTCCGTCGGCACTCCGGCCGAGAACGCCCGGTGTCTCGTCGCGCTGCGGGAAGTGCTCGCGGCCCTGCCCGTCGCCTGAACCGTCCGTCCGGAGAGCGAACCCATGAGCACCCCGACCTCGTTGACCGTCCAAACCATTCCGGCCCCGCAGACCCCGTCGCGGGCCCTGCTTGTCGTCCTCCACGGTCTCGGGGACTCGTCGCAGGGATGGTCATGGTTGCCCGGTGAACTGCGCCTGCCCTGGCTCGAGTACGCCCTGGTCGATGCGCCCGATCCGTATCATGGGGGCTATTCGTGGTACGACCTGCCCGGGGATGCCGGTCCGGGGGTGCGCCGCAGTCGCGAACTCCTCCGCCGTTGGCTCGACGAACGCATCGCCGCCGGTCAACCGGCCGAGCGCATCGGGATCCTGGGGTTTTCGCAGGGCTGCCTGATGACCTTCGACGTGGGTTGGCGCGTCAGCCAGAGGCTTGGGGCGCTGGTGGGCATCAGCGGCTACATCCATGACCCGGCCACCTTGCTCCGGGAGTTGGGACCCGAGGCCCGGCGGGTTCCGGCCCTGTTCACCCATGGCACCCACGATCCGGTGGTGCCCATGGTGCCGGTCCGCGCCCAAGCCCAAGCCTTGAAGGAGGCCGGCCTGGACCTGGAGTGGCGCGAGTTTCCCAAGGCCCACACCGTGGCGGGCGAGGCGGAGATCTCGGTGATCCGCGACTTCCTGACCCGTCATCTGGGGGGCTGATGGTCCGGGGTTCGGCCCCGCCTCATTGCGCCCGGGCCGGATCGGTCGCACGATGGGCCCGGTGAAGCTCACCTCATGGAACGTCAACGGCCTGCGCGCCGCGCTGGGCAAGGGATTGCTCGATTGGATCGCCGGTGAAGACGCCGATGTGATCTGCCTGCAGGAGGTCAAGGCCATGCCGGATCAGGTGGAGGTCGAGTGGCCGGCCGGGTATTCGGTCCACTGGAACTCCGCCGAGCGCAAGGGTTACAGCGGCACCCTGACCCTGAGCCGCCTGCCGGTGCTTTCGGTCGACCGTGGCCTGGGTGCCTGGTTGCCCGACAACGAGGGGCGGGTGCTGACGGTCGAACTCCGGGACCGCTTCGTGGTCAACTGCTACACCCCCAACACCAAACGGGATCTCTCCCGGCTTCCCTATCGTGAGCAGCAGTGGGATCCGGCCTTCCTGGCCCACCTGAAGGCCCTGGAAGCCCGGAAGCCGGTCGTCTTCTGCGGGGATCTCAACGTGGCCCATGAAGAGATCGATCTGGCCAATCCCAAGGCCAACGTCCGGAACCATGGATTCACGGTCGAGGAACGTCGGGGGTTCACCCGCCTGATGGAGGCCGGGTTCGTGGATACCTTCCGCGACCTGCATCCCGGGCAGCGCGGCCACTACACCTGGTGGAGCCCCATGGCCGGGGCCCGTTCCCGGAACGTCGGGTGGCGCATCGATTATTTCGGGACCTCCGGAGCGCTTCGACCGGCCTTGAAGGAGGCCTTCATCCGCCCGTCCGTTCTGGGTTCCGACCATTGCCCGGTGGGGTTGGTTCTCGGTTGAAACCGTCACCGGGGGGTCGGGCCGTTCGCTTCGGGGCACTTCGAGGGAAACGTTTCCGGACGTCTACGCCCTTGCCGCGAGGCCGTCCGGGCCGACACTGGGCCGGTGGACGCGAGGAAGATCACCGTCGAGACGCTCCGGGAATGGAAGGGTTCCCGCCCCTTTGGTGCCCTGACGGCCTATGACTATCCAGGGGCCCGCCTGCTGGACGAGGCGGGGGTGCCGGTGATCCTCGTCGGGGATTCCCTGGGCATGGTCGTGCTGGGGCATCCCGACACGACCTCGGTCACCATGGAGGACATGGTCCATCATCTCCGGGCGGTGGTCCGCGCGCGGCGGAGAGCCCTGGTCGGAGCCGACCTGCCCTACAAGGCCTATGAGACCCCTGCCCAGGCGGTCCGCAACGCCCGTCGTCTGGTGGAAGCCGGTGCCGAATATGTGAAGGCCGAGGGCGGGCAGGAGATCCTGCCGCAGGTCCGGGCCATCCTGGCCGAGGGCATTCCTTTCATGGGGCATCTGGGGATGCTGCCCCAGCACGTGGTGGAAGAGGGGGGCAAGTACCGGATCAAGGGACGGGATGACGCGGGCCGGCAGCGGTTGCTCGAGGACGCCCTCGCCCTGGAGGACGCGGGTGCCTTCGCCTGTGTGTTGGAATTGGTCACCCCACCGGTGGCTGCCGAGATCGGCGCGGTCTGCGCCCGCATGCTCACGATCGGCATCGGCAGCGGGCCCGATTGCGATGGGCAGATCCTGGTGACCCACGATCTGGTCGGGGCATTCCCGTGGTTCACCCCCCGCTTCGTGACTCCCCGGGTCCGCATCGGCGAGTCCGTCCGGATGGCCGCCCAGGAGTGGTTGGCGTCGCTGGCGATCCGGCCTTGAGGCGGCCTTGTCCGCCCATCAGCGGCGCCGTCGCAAGTCCCGCGAGTCGCTTCCGAGGTGTTTACCCGGTGTGATGGGACGACGATGTCTCGAGGCGTCCACCCATCGGCATCGGTGGCAACCTCCGCCCCCGGTCTCGGAGGGAACCAAAGGTTCTATAGTTCATTGTAACGATTCACCTTAGGCGGAAACAAACTTGATATAGGGAACGGGTCTGGTACCGATGTCGGTTCATTTCTTTTCACTATATGCGAAAGTCACCCCGTCCCGCCGTTCGTCAGGGTCATCCGCTGTCCGGTGAAGGCGACCATGCTCCGCTCGGGTCATCGGTGCTCGGCATGCGCTTCTGGGTGGGATGCCTGTGGATCGCATGCCTGGTCGCATGGGCGACGCCGCTCGGCCGGGCCGAGGCGGAGGTGTCGAAGAGCCGGACCTCCGGAGCCGAGTGGCTCGCATTCGACGGCGAATCCAGGGAGATCCGCGAATTGGTGGGATTCTCCAAGGTGCCGGCCATGGCCATCTCCGCCGATGGTTCGTCCCTCGTCCAATTGACTCGGCTGGTGCACGAGAAGCGTCCCCGGATCCTGCACATCGTGGCCCACGGTCGGCCGGGAGCGGTGCTATTGGGGGGCAAGGAGTGGATCACCGAAGCCTCCTTGCGCCATCACGCGTCCGATCTGCGGGGATGGTCTGTGGAACACATCGTTCTCTGGAGCTGCCGCGCGGGCGCGGATGATGAGTTCATCCGGACCCTCGAGGCGCTGACCGGGGCACGGATTTCGGCCTCCATCGACCCGATCGGCCACCCTGGAATGGGGGCCGCTTGGCGACTCACCCGCAACTCCGTCGGCGTCGAGAACCCCTTTCCCCAGTCGGCCCTGGATTCCTGGCGGCACACCTTGGCTACGGCCTACCTGCACGGATTGTATCTACCCACCGCCTCCGGTGATCCGGATGGCAACTTCGATGAAGAGACCTCGTCGGTGACGATCAACAGGACTCCCGTGAGTGTGAAAGGGGTCACTTTCTATCAGGCCGGTGCCCAGTTCTCCGGCAACAATGTCACCGGCACGCTGAGTTGGATCGATGCGAACGGGAATGCCCATAGTCAGACCGTCGAAGTGACCCGCCCCATCAAGGACGGAAGCAGGGTCCAAGGCTTGTATGCATGGGTGGACAATGCTCCGGTGGGCGGGCAAGGAGGACCGGAGGACCGGGCCTGGATCCTGAGCGTCGACAACCCTTACTTCAACGCCACTTCCGCGATCTCCAGCAGCAGTGACCCCGTGGATACCGCCCTCAACGGCCTGCTGACCTCGGGAAACCAGCCGCCGACCACGACGGGCATCGCGACCCAGTCGGGGGTGGATGCCACCGCGTTTTCGTTGGCCACGGCCTCGTTCTTCACCGATCCCAATGGAGACAGTCTGACGTGGACGGCGACCGGTCTGCCGTCGGGGTTGACCATCCATCCGACCACCGGGGTCATTTCTGGCACCCTGGACAAGAACGCCAGCGCCTCGGGGCCCTACACCGTATCGATCACGGTCACCGATCCTTTCGGAGCCCTGGTGACGACGACCTTCACGTTGAATGTCACCAATCCTGCTCCGAACGCCACGGATGATTCGGCGAGCACGGCCACGGGAACCGCGGTATCGGGAACGGTGGCGACGAACGACAGCGATCCGGATGGCGATGCCCTCACGTTCAGCAAGACCACCGATCCTTCGAACGGCACGGTCACGATGGCCGGCAACGGATCCTATACCTACACGCCCAATACCGGTTTCTCCGGCACCGATCAATTCACGTACACGGCGACCGATGCGAACAACGCCACCGATACCGCCACGGTGACGATTTCCGTCGGTGTTCCCGCCACTGCTCCGGTGACGACCGGGTTGTCCAATCAGACGGGAACGGATGCCACGAGCTTTTCCTATGCGACGGCCGGCGCGTTCAGTGATCCGAACGGGGACACGTTGACGTATTCGGCGACGGGCCTGCCTGCGGGCCTGAGCATCGATCCTGTGACGGGGTTGATTTCTGGGACGATCGACAAGGCGGCGAGCGGATCGGGTCCGTACACGGTGACGGTGACGGCTAAAGACCCGGGCAATGCCACTGTTGCGACGACCTTCACGCTGGTGGTGAGCAATCCGTTGCCGGTGGCTGTGAACGACACGGCG
>JBEGWF010000090.1:0-8277 GCA_041177965.1 Verrucomicrobiota bacterium
CCACCCCAATGGGGCGGCGCATACCAGCCCAGGGTGCAACCCTGGATGGTCGATGAATCAGATGCGTTCTGAAGGAACGCCACATCCCGGGCGCACCGATGGATAACGCCGGAAGCGATGAAGCTGGGATCGAAGTGGACCGTGCCGGACCGTCGATGACGAGGCCGTTGGCAGAAGGGTTCGCACAGAAGGGCATTGTCGCGCCGCATCACCGTGCCTAGCCTGATCCGATGCAATCCCGCCGGCGATCGATCCGCACGCCGTGGATTGTCTGGGCATGGCTCGCCAGCCTCTGGGGATACGCGATCGGGGCACCACCGACCCTCGGACAAGGGGCCCTTGAGGAGGGTGGTCGCAGCAGGGCCCCCGGCGGGGATCGAACCCCGGGAGCAAGGGTCCGCCCCGAAAGGCACTGGTCTTTCGAACCGCCCCGACGCGCCCCGGTGCCCCGCCCCGTCGATGAGGCGTGGTCCCACAACCCGATCGACGCCTTCGTGCTCGACCGCCTCGAGCGGGAGGGTCTCCGACCCGCGCCCGCGGCGCCCCGGGCGCTCCTCCTGCGCCGGGTGTCGCTGGACCTCACCGGGCTGCCCCCTTCCCCGGGCTTCCTCGGTCGGCATGCCTCCGGTCGAGATGACGCCTCCTATCTGCGGGCGGTGGATGAGCTGTTGGCCTCGCCCGCCTACGCCGAGCGCCAGGCGCAGGACTGGCTGGATCTGGCCCGATACGCCGACTCCAACGGGTTCGCCGACGACCAGACCCGCGCCATCTGGCCCTACCGCGACTGGGTGATCGATGCCATCGCCCGGAACATGCCCTTCGACCGGTTCACCCTCGAACAACTCGCCGGCGACCTGCTGCCCGGCGCGACCCCGGACCAGCGGATCGCCTCGGCCTTCCACCGGAACGCACCCCAGGCCAAGGGGAACACCTATCCGGTGGAGGAATACCGCATCAAGGGCGTGATCGACCGCGTGAACACCACGGGCACGGCCTGGCTGGGACTCACCGTGGGCTGTGCCGAATGCCACGACCACAAGGCCGATCCGATCAGCCAGCGCGAGTACTTCTCGCTGTTCGCCCTCTTCAACAACGGGGTGCACACCGGCGAGGGATTCGCCCAGGACGGTCCATCCATGGAGCTGCCGGTCCGGAGCCGTTCGTCGCCCGATCACAGGATCGTGCGGGTCCCGGTCATGGGGGAACTGGAGACGCCGCGGGAGACCCGGGTGCATGTGCGAGGCAATTTCCTGGCCAAGGGAGACCGGGTGATGCCCGGGGTGCCCGCCATTTTCGGGACGCCGCCCGAGCGGCAGCCGACCAACCGCCTGCAGTTGGCCCGGTGGTTGGTCGATGGCACCCATCCGTTGACCGCCCGGGTGGCCGTCAACCGCGTCTGGCAGTCCTGCTTCGGCCACGGCCTGGTCCGCACCCCGGCGGATTTCGGAAGGCAGGGCACCCCGCCCACCCACCCGGAGCTGCTCGACTGGCTGGCCTGTGAACTGGTGTCCAGCGGCTGGGACCTCCGCCACATCCATCGACAGATCGTGGGCTCCGCCACCTACCGCCAGTCGTCGCGCCCTTGGGACGAGCGGGTCAGGAGTCTGGACCCTCAGAACCTGCTCCTGGCACGCGCGCCGCGGCCGCGACTGCCGGCCGAGCAACTCAGGGACCAGGCCCTCGAGACGGCCGGGATGCTGGACCGCACCCTCGGGGGCGAGCCGGTGTTCCCGCTGCAACCGGAGCACTACTGGGAGGATCGGGCCCTCCCGGGGAAATGGGTCCCGAGCATCGGAGGCGACCGGCACCGCCGCAGCCTGTACACGTACTGGCGGCGCATGGCGCTCCACCCGTCGCTCGAGATCCTCGACGCCCCGGCCAGGACCGTGTGCACGGCCCGCCGGACGGTGTCCAACGGACCCACGCAGGCGCTGGTGACCCTGAACGATCCGATCTTCGCGGACGCCGCAAACGCGTTCGCCCTGCGGATCCTCAGGGAATCGAAGCCGCGGGATGAGGCCCGGCTGGACCGGGGCTTCCTGCTGGCACTGGGCCGGGGCCCCTCGGCCGACGAACGCGAACGGTTCCTGGCCTTCTTGCGGCGGCAGCGCGACCGGGGCCTCGGCGATGCCGGGGCGTGGTCCCGACTGGCGGCCGTCCTGCTCAATCTCGACGAGTGCCTCTGCCGACCATGAAGCCGGAGACCCCGACGATCCCAGAGCGCACGACCGTCACGCGCCGGAACTTCCTGCGGCACACGGCGGCGGGCCTGGGGATGATGGCACTGGGATCCCTGCTGGGGGCCGATGGCCGGGGCACCCATTTTCCCGCCCGGGCCAAGCGGGTCATCTTCCTCTTCATGGCGGGCGGTCCGTCCCACGTGGACCTCTTCGACCCCAAGCCCCGATTGCAGGCACTGGACGGCAAACCGATCCCTCCCGAACTGCTCAAGAACCACCAGCAATTCGCCCTCATCCGAGGTGTCCCCGCCCTCAAGGGATCCTCCCGGCGCTTCGCGGCCCACGGACAATCCGGGATCGTCGTGTCCGATTGGCTGCCCCACCTGGCCGGGATCGTCGATGAGATCGCGGTGATCCGCTCGATGACGACGGACACCAACGTCCACGACCCGGCGGTGAACCTGATGAACTGCGGCACGCCGCTGTTCGACCGTCCCACGCTGGGGGCCTGGCTCTCCTACGGGCTGGGTTCCGAGAACCAGGACCTGCCGGCCTACGTCGTGCTGACCTCCGGATTCGACGATGGACAGCCGCTGCTGCAGAGCTTCTGGGGCCATGGATTCCTCGAGTCGCGCCACCAGGGGGTGCCGTTCCGCAACAAGGGCGAGGCGGTGCTGCATCTGGCCAATCCAGCCGGTCTCACGCGGGCCGAGCGCCGCGAGCAACTGGACTTGCTGGGGTGGATGAACCGGCGGCAGCACGACGCGCTCGCCGATCCCGAGATCCTGTCGCGGATCGCCTCGTACGAGATGGCCTACCGTATGCAAACCAGCGTTCCGGAACTGACCGACCTCCGGGGCGAGTCGCCGTCGACGCTCCGGATGTACGGGGCCGAACCGGGAGTGCCGTCCTTCGCCAACAACTGCCTGATGGCCCGCAGGCTGGTCGAGAAGGGGGTCCGCTTCGTGCAACTTTACGACCGCGGCTGGGACTCCCACACCGACATCGAGCGCGAGCATGGCCGCCAATGCCAGGCGACCGACCGGCCGACGGCGGCCCTCCTGGCCGACCTCCGACAACGCGGGCTTCTGGACGACACGCTGGTGGTCTGGGGAGGCGAATTTGGCCGCACCCCGGTCGCCCAGGTCTCGGGGAAGACCTTCGGGCGCGACCATCATCCGCATGCGTTCACCCTGTGGATGGCCGGCGGAGGAGTGAGGCGGGGCATCACCCACGGGACGACCGACGAGTTCGGCTACCACGTGGTCGAGAACCCCGTCCACGTGAACGACCTCCACGCGACCCTCCTCCATCTCTTGGGCATCGACCACGAACGCCTCGTGTTCCGCCATCAGGGCCGGGACTTCCGGCTCACCGACGTCTCGGGAACCGTGGTGAAGGCCCTGCTCGGCTGAACCGGGATCCGATCGACCGTCCCACCCGCCCCCGCGATCCCGATCCCCATTCCGATCCCCATTCCCCCCCGCCCGGGCGTGTTGGCCTGAGCGCATTCTATTCATTCCATTCCCGGGATTCCCGTGCTCCGATTCCCCTCATGCAGCCCGCACGTCTGGCCCGGTTTGTTCCCGCGAGGACCGCGGCGCTGGGCTGCGCCATGATCTTGTCCCTGATCTTGCCGTGTCTGGCGGAATCCGACCGGGAGGCTGCGGAAGCGGCGGCACTCCGTGCCGATGCCCGGAAGACCTTCAAGGAGCACGTGGAACCCTTCGTGAAGACGTACTGCACGAAGTGCCACGGCGGCGGGCGGGCCAAGGCGAACGTCAACCTCGAGGTCGATCTGAAGGATCCCGGTCGCGGTGCCGCGTTCGTCCATTGGAAGAAGGCCGTCGCGAACGTCAAGATGCACGACATGCCGCCGGAGGATGCGGCCAAGCAACCCACCGACGAGGAACGCCTCCGATTCATCGGGTGGATCGGCAAGCTCAAACACCTCAGCCCGAAAAGCCCAGGCCCGTTCGTGATGCGCCGACTGTCCAAGGTCGAGTACGCCAACACGCTCCACGATCTCTACGGGGTGAATCCGAAGATCGCCGACAGCCTTCCGGAGGAAGTCGTCGGGGAGGGCTACCTCAACTCCATTTCCCCGCTTCATTCGGAACGGTTCCTCGAGATCGCCAACGAGGTCGTCGGACAGGTCATCGCACCGCCCGGCTCCCCGCCCACCGCGGTCCAGCGGAGGCTCTTCGGCAGGAATCCGTCTCGGGGTTCCGACCTCCGCGATACCGCGCGACAGATCGCCCGCTCCCTGGCCCGCGACGCATACCGCCGCCCCCCCACCGAGGCGGAGCTGGACGTCCTCGTGGGCGTGTTCGACCTCGGCCGAGGGACGGGTCTCGATGCCACGGCGGCGCTCGGCTTGATGCTCAAGGCCGTGCTGGTCTCTCCGCAGTTCCTGTTCATCGCCCCTGCCAACGAAGGGCAACCCGGTGAACCGATCGTTCGATTGGACGACCACCATCTGGCCGCGCGCCTCTCCTATCTGTTGTGGTCGGCCCCGCCCGACGCCGCATTGTCCGCCCTGGCCGACAAGGGTGAGCTGCACAAGCCAGCGACACTGCGCGCCCAGACGAAGCGGCTCTTGCTCCACCCCCGCTCCCGGGCCCTGTTCGACGGCTTCGTCGCCCAGTGGCTGAGGGTGAACGACCTCGAGCGCCAGGTTTTCGATCCCGGGTTGTTCCCCCAGATGACGCCGGCATTGCGGGAATCGATGTTGGATGAAGCCCGACTGTTCTTCGAAAGCATCGTGCACAAGAACCAACGGGCCATCCGGCTCGTGGACAGCGACTACACCTTCCTGAATCAGCCGCTCGCCGAGCTGTACGGCCTCGGGTCCTCCGTCAAGGGTCCCCGGATGCGCCGGGTCAGACTGGAGAACCCAAACCGGGGCGGCATCCTCGGCATGTCGGCCACGCTGGCCGCCACCTCGTTCCCCACCCGGACAAGTCCGGTGCGCCGTGGCGTGTGGGTGCTGGAGCAGATCCTCGGTGAACACGTGCCCCCGCCCCCGCCCGACATTCCCGCGCTCGACACGCAGGAACCGAAGGACGTGCACGGACTGACCCTGAGGCAACGGACCGAACTCCATACCAAGAATCCGGTTTGCGCCAACTGCCACAAGACGCTCGACCCGATCGGCTTCGGCCTGGAGAACTTCGACGCCATCGGCCGCTGGCGTGACCGGACTGAAGCCGGGGTCGCGATCGACGCCGCGGGAAGACTTCCCACCGGGTCGGCCTTCTCCAACCCGGCAGAATTGAAGCGCCTCCTGGCCGGGCGGGAGTCCGACCTGGCCCGGAACCTGACCGAACGGTTCATGGCGTACGCGCTCGGGCGGTCGTTGGAAGGCTACGATGAGGTCGTCATCGACCAATTGATGGCCAGGATCGCCGGCGACGAATACCGTGTCCGGACGATCCTCACCGAAGTCATCGCCAGCTACCTGTTCACCCACCGCAGGGTCGACCCATGACCCAGACCCACAACCCGCAGAGCGCCGCCATGAACGCCATGAATCACCCGTCCGCACTGGATCGCCGCACCTTCCTGAGGGGCGTGGGAGTCTCCCTCGCGCTGCCATTCATGGACTCCAGCGCCTGGGCGGCCGGCACGAAATCCACCCGGCCACCCGTGCGGCTGGCGTTCATGTACATGCCGCACGGTGTCATCATGGACCAGTTCTGGCCCAAGAGTCAGGAGGAGTTCCTCCATTCGCCGCCACCCATCCTCCGGTCGCTGCAACCCGTCATGGATCAGTGCCTGATGATGAAAGGCATCTCAGGCGTGCCCACCGCGCCCTTCGGAGGTGCCCCGCATGCACTGGAGTTGTCCACCTGGCTCACCGCGCGGTTGCCCGACCCCGATTCGCGCGACCGCATCAACATCTCGATCTCGGCCGACCAGATCATGGCCAACTATGTCGGTGCGCAGACCCTGCTCCCTTCGCTCGAGCTGGCCACCATGCCTCAGACCTGGAAGGAGAATCAGGAAGGCCTCCACGAGGGATACTACAACCACTGCAGTTTCCGCTCGCCCACGCAACCGGTGCTGGCGGAGACCGATCCCCGCAACGTGTTGAACCGTCTCTTCGGCAAACGCGGCACCGAAGGCAAGGTCACGCAGGCCAACCCGCTCGACCGCCAGATGCTCGACCGGGTCCTCGCGGGTGCCCGCGACCTGCGCCGAACCCTGGGCCGGGGAGATCAGCAGAAGCTCGACGAATACCTCGACAGCGTGCGATCCGTGGAACGTCGCATCGCCGCCATCGAAACCCGCCAACGGGAGGCGGCTTTGGAGAAGAACGGGGTGGCTCCCTCCAGACGCCACGCCAACGACTCGGCACCCATCGAGGTGAAGATCCCCGAAGGCGACAAGCGCAGCGAATACATGCAGGTCATGTGCGACCTGACCATCCTCGCCTTCCAGTCCGACACCACCCGCGTCAGCACCTACATCACCTCCCGACCCAACGGTGCGTCCTACCCCGAGCTCGGGTTCTCCGACCAGCACCATTCGCAGACCCATTACGGCAGCGACCAGGAGATGATCCGCAAGGTGGCGGCCATCAACAAACTGAACGTGGATCAATTCGCCTACATGGTGACGAAGATGCACGCCCTCAAGGAGGGGGATGGCACCCTGCTCGACCACTGCATCATGATGTGGGGTTCGGGCCTCGAAGACGGCGACCAGCATCGGCGCGACAACCTGCCGTTCATCATCGCCGGCAAGGGCGGCGGTTCCCTCAAGACCGGACGGTTTCTGTCCAACATCCGCGGCAACCAGGGCGACCTGCTCACCACGCTGCTGTCCTGCGCCGGCATCCCGCTCGATCGCCCGATCGGCATCGCGACCCAGCAGATCACCGAAATGAAGGCGTGACGGGGTGACGACGTGATGACGGCCATGGAACAGGCCGGCCGCATGCGCGGCACCGGTCTCCCGGGTCACGGCAGACGGGCGATACCGGACCGGCGACAGCATCGCCGATGAACCGGAGGAAGACCCCGGAAAGATCGACGCCCACCCGGGAACTGGAGGAGGACCACCTGCTGGGTCGACGGGCGTTGACCTTCCCGCAGAAGCGTTCTCAGAGGATCCTCCAAACCCAGGTGTCCTGGGCCCGGTACGCCGACCTGTTCCGCTACAGCGCCCCTCACAGGGAGCTGCATGGATTGAAGCCCAGCCCCCCTTGCCGGCGAGTGATCCCGGGCAGAGGGCCTTCCCGGACATCTCCCTCGGGCAGGAAGACATGGCATTCGATGGCTCGTCCAAGCAGAATGTTCGGCGATGACACCGCTGGAGCGCGTCCTCCACTCGCCCTGGAGCTTCTTCAAGATCGCCGGGGCCACCTCGGTCGATGCCACGCTGCGCTACCTGCTCTTCGCGGGCATCGGCTGGGTGCTGGGGTACTGGCTCTTCCGGCGACGCTGGGCGCATCGCAAGATCATCCCGCGATTTCCCGAGGCGTCCGACATCCGCCGCGAGATCGGCTACTCGCTGCTCACCCTGCTCATCTTCGGCCTGGTGGGAGCGGGCACCATCCTGGCCTCGCGGAATGGCTGGACCCGGATGTACTGGAAGATCGGCGACCATGGCCCGGCGTGGTTCTGGGGCAGCATCGCCTGCACCATCATACTGCACGACACCTGGTTCTATTGGACGCATCGACTGATGCACCACCCGCGTCTGTTCCCGGTGTTCCACCGGGTGCACCATCTGTCCAACAACCCGTCACCCTGGGCCTCCTACGCGTTCGCCCCGGCCGAGGCCGTGGTCGAGGCGGGGATCTTCCCGCTGGCCGTGCTGGTGATGCCGATCCACCCATTGGCCTTCACCCTCTTCATGCTATGGCAGATCTTCTTCAACGTGATGGGCCACACGGGCTATGAGATCCACCCCCGCTGGCTGATGGACACTTGGCTGGGCAAGCTCCTCAACACGCCGACCAACCACATCATGCATCACGAGAAGATGCGGGGTAATTACGGGCTGTATTTCAACGTGTGGGACCGCCTGATGGGCACCAACCACCCGGACTACGAATCCCGCTACCGCGAGGTCACTTCCCGACCGAGGG
>JBEGWF010000091.1:0-8583 GCA_041177965.1 Verrucomicrobiota bacterium
CTTGCCGGACGATGTCCGAGTCCGCACCCCGTCCGGTGACGGCCTCCACGCGGCTGGCCGCGGTGTGGGGTGCCCCCATCCGGCACTCCGCCTCGCCCGCGATGCACAACGCCGCCTTCGCCGCGCTGGGTCTCGATTGGCGATACCTCGCCTGCGAAGTGGCGCCCGAACGTCTGGCCATCGCCTTGGAGGGGGCGCGGGTGATGGGGTTCTGCGGAGTGAACCTCACGGTGCCCCACAAGCGGCTGGCCCTGGAGATGATGGATGTGCTGGACCCTTCGGCCGAGGCGTGGGGTGCGGTCAACACCGTGGTGTTCGAGGCCGAGGATCCCGAGGGCGTCTGGACCCCCGTGGGGCTCCTGCGGACGGTGCCCGGACCGGTCCGTCTGCGGGGGTGCAACACCGATGCCGACGCCATCATCCGCTCCCTCCGCGAAGACCTGCTCATGGAGCCACGTGGAGCCCGGGCGCTGCTGCTGGGTGCCGGAGGGGCCGGCAGGGCGGCGGCACTGCGGCTGGCCGACGAGGGGGTCGAGACCCTGTGGTTGCAGAACCGCACCGAGGCCAAGGCCGTCGAGCTGGCCGCCGAGGTCGCCGATCGCTTCCCCGCGGTCGATGTCCGCACGGGGCTTCCCGACAGCGACGTGGAGTTCATCCTCAACGCCACCTCGTCGGGCCTGAAGCCGGAGGACCCGCTGCCCCTGGATGTCCGGGCCTATCCGTTGAACCGCGCCGATGCCGTGTATGACATGATCTACCGACCCGCCGAGACGCCGTTGCTTCGTGAGGCCCGGGAGGCCGGTTGCCGGACGGCCAACGGCCTGGGCATGCTGTTGTACCAGGGGGCCACCGCTTTCGAACTGTGGACCCGGCGGCCGGCGCCGATCGAGGTGATGCGGGCCGCCTTGGTCCGCGAGGTCTATGGCACCGGGGAGTCGCGATGAACTGGGAAGACGAACTCTACCGTCACCACGGTCCGCTGGGATTGCCCTTCCATTTCTGGACGCTCTTCGTGGCGATCTTCGGGGCCATGACCGGCAGCTTCCTCAATGTGGTCATCCACCGGATGCCCCGGGGTGAGAGCATCGTCCGGCCTCCCTCCCATTGCCCCTCGTGCAACCGGCGGATTCCGATGTGGCAGAACCTGCCCATCCTCTCGTGGCTGATGCTGCGCGGCCGATGCGCCTCGTGCCGCGGCCCCATCTCCCCGCGCTACATCGGCGTGGAGGCCCTGACCGGGGCACTGTTCGTCGCGGCCTGGCTGCACCACGGCGAACAGGCTCCGTTGGCCGCGGTGTCGGCGTCGGTGTTGTTGGCTGGATTCGTGGCCGCCACCTTCATCGACTTCGAGCACTTCATCATCCCCGACGAGATCACTCTGGGCGGCATCGGCATCGGCGTTCTGATGTCGCTGGCGGCACCGGAGATGCATCAGCAGAGTTCCATCCTGGACGCCCTTCGAAGCAGCGCCTTGGGCATCGGGGTCGGTGGAGGGGCCGTGTACCTGGTGCTGCGCCTGGGCAAGTTCCTCTTCGGCCGCGAACGGATCGCCCTCGAGCCGGGCACCCGGGTGATCTTCCACGATTCGGGCATCCGCCTGCCGGATCGCGAGATCCCGTTCGAGGAGGTCTTCTACCGCGAGTCCGACACCGTGGTGATGGAAGGCCGGCGTCTGGAACTGGCCGACCGTTGCTATCCTGCGGGCGAGGTGCGTCTTTCGCCCAGGGCCCTGAGCATCGGTGACGAGGTGCTGGAGCCGGAGTCCGAACCGTACCTTTCGGCAGAGGTCGAATCGCTGACCCTGCCCCGCGAGGCCATGGGTCTCGGGGACGTCAAGTTCATGGCCGCCATCGGAGCCTTTCTCGGTTGGAAGGCCACGCTCTTCAGCCTGATGTTCAGCTCGGTGCTCGGGGCGGTGGTGGGGCTGGGCCTGATCGCCCTGGGCCGTCAGCACTGGTCGGGCCGGTTGCCGTACGGCCCCTACATCGCGGTCGCCGCCACGGGGTGGGTGTTCGGTGGTTCGGCGCTGTGGGAACGCCTTTTCGGGGCGCGCTGAAGTCGGGCCGGGCAAAGGCTCCGCTCCCTCCGCCCCACATGCCTTGTCCAGGATCGGTCGGCGTCGCCCGGACGGCTACCGTCGGAACGATGCCGCGAAATCCGACGCGTCGCCGGCCACCGTCTTCTTCACGAAGCGGGATCCGGCGATGAGTTCCTGGAGCTTGCGGGTGTAGGCCTCGGCATCGAGGGGCAGGGTCACGGTCTGTCCGATCCATCCCGAGTAGAGCATGCCATTGGCCAATTCCAACGAGGCCAGGCCGTCGCGTCCGGGGGCGATGAGGGGTTTTCCGTCGAGGATGGCTTCGGTGAACTGGGTCATCAGCTGGGCGTGCGGCTGGTCGGCATTCTCGAAAGGAATTTCCACGTTCCACGACTCCGGCTTGGCGAAGCCCGACGTGGAGGTGCGGCTGAACTCGGTCATGTCGCACAGGTTGCGGATGAAGCGCAGCTTGCCGTCCTCCAGCACGGCCCGGCCGCGGGTGCCCGTCAGTTCGAAGCGGTTGGTGCCCGGTGACTCACCGGTGCTGGCGACGAAGACGCCCGTGGCCCCGGAGGAATACTCGAGGTAGGCCGTGACGTTGTCCTCGACCTCGATGGTGTGGTCCCGACCGAGCGTCACGTGGGCCCGGATCGACGACGGCAACCCCAGCAGCCAGGCCAGGATGTCGAGGTTGTGCAGGCATTGGTTGAGCAGCACGCCGCCGCCCTCGCCCGCCCAGGTGGCGCGCCATCCGCCGCTCGCGTAATACGCGTCGGTGCGGAACCAGTCGGTGTTGATCCAGTTCACCCGCACGATCCGCCCCAGCTCCCCCGACCCGATCAGCGACCGGAGCTTCTGGTAGCGCGGTTCCACCCGCAGCTGGAACATGCCGCCGAAAACCGTCTTCGGGTTCCGCTCATGCGCGGCGATGAGCTTCAGGGCGTCGGCCTTGTGGGCCGAGATGGGCTTCTCGACCATCAGGTGCACGCCCGCCTCGAGGGCGGCGATGCCCAGGTCGGTGTGCTGGTAGTGGGGGGTGGCCACCAGGACAGCATCCACCGTGCCCGAGGCGATGAGCGCACGGGCGTCGGTCCACGCGGCCAGGGGCCGGTAGGCCTCCATCTTGGACGGGGTCGTCGAACACACGGCCACCAGCTCGCAGCGCGGCACCTTGCCGGCCTGCAGGTAGGTGGCGTGGTGTCGGCCGATGTTGCCGAGGCCGATGAGGCCGAGACGGACGGTCTTCATGGGAGCGTAGTGGTGGTCAGGGCCGGTGAAGATCGGTGCGCGTGTCTCAGTTGTTCTCGGGCAGGCCCTCGACATGGCCGATGTTGTGGACCGGACGGAAGATCGCCTGGACCTCCGCCAGCAGCCCGGTGTCGATGGGCTCGGCGATCCAGCGCGCCCAGTTGCGGATGTTCTCCGGATTGGCGCTGCCGGCGATGGTGGTGGCGATGTCGGGGTTCGCGCAGGAGAACTGCAGGGCCAGCTTGGCGATGTCGGTGCCGCGTTGGGCGCAGAGCGCGGCCGCGGCGCGAGCGGCGGCCTTCACCGCCTCGGGCTCCTTGAGCCAGGCGGGCAAGGGAGCGTTGGTGAGCAGGCGGGCGCTGAAGGGGCCGGCGTTCATGGCGCCGATCCCGCGGGCCTTCAAATAGGGCACGGTCTCCTCGGCGAAGCGGGTGTTCTGGAGCGTGTACTGGTTGTAGCTGAGCACGCAGTCCACCGGGGCCTGATCGGCGATGAAGCGGAAGATCTTCTGCGGATAACCGCTGAAGCCCACGAAGCGCACCTTGCCGGCGGCCACGGCCTTGCGGATGGCCGGCAGCGTCTCATCGACGATCTGCTGCATGGGCACGAACTCGATGTCGTGGCAGAGCAGGATGTCGAGATGATCGGTGCCCAGACGATGCAGGGACACGTCGATGGATTCGGCCACCCGGCGCGCCGAGAAATCGAAGTGCTGGAGATCGTAGCGACCGAGCTTGGTGCAGAGGGTGTAGCTCTCGCGGCGCACGCCCTTGAGCGCGACACCGAGCAGGACCTCGCTCATGCCCCGTCCGTAGAAGGGCGAGGTGTCGATGAGGTTCAGGCCGCAGTCGAGGGCCACGCGCACGCTGCGCAGGGCCTCCTCGACGGTGACGTTGCGGAATTCCTGGCCCAGCGAGCTGGCGCCGAATCCGAGGACCGGCAGGGACAGGCCGGTCTTTCCGAGGGGTCGGGTCTGCATGGAGTTGAAGGACGCTTCAGAACGGCGTGATCCGGGGCCTACTCGTAGATGTCACCGGCGGGCCGGGCCATCCTGCCCCACTTCTCCCATCCCGGGATCGGGTGTTCCTTGAGGATCTCCTCGACCATGTAGAAGTCGGATCGCTTCTCGGTCTTGGCGCGGACCTTGGCCACCTGCTCGGCGCTGATCGGCGGCAGGTTGTTCCCGAAGGACTGGCGGACATAGCTGATGACGCCGGCGGCCTCCTCATCGTTGATCATGCCGCCGAAGCCGAGCATCGGGGGCACGCCGTTCTTCGGGCCGAAGCGTTGGCCACCGAGTTCCAGGGGACCCCACAGGCCCTTGAGCACCACCTTGATGAGGCGTTCGTCGTCGGCCAGCCACGGATTGCCGGCCACGTTCAGCGGCGGGTAGATGCCGGCCACGCCCGCACCGTTGGCCTGATGGCAGGTGGCGCAGTGCGCGTCGCGATGAAACACCTCCTTGCCGAGGTCGTATTGTTTCTTCTCGGCGGCGTTCAGCGTGCGGGTCGGCCCGTAGGCGACCTGATCGGCCGAGGGCGGGGCCGCACCGATCTTGAACTTCCCGGCCAGGTAGGCCTGGGCGTTGGGATTGTCGGCGAAGGCGTTGGGCTCGGCCTTGGCCAGCGTGGCGACCGATTGCTTGAAGGTGTTCTCGAGGATTTGGCGGGTGACCGGGCTCATCCACTTGTCGAGGGGTTGGCGCAGGCTCTCCAGCACGATGCGGGTGCCTTCATCGGCGGGCAGCCACGATGCGCCCACGATGGCCTCGAGCCGGACGCGGCCGTGCGTATCGTTCACCGCCTGGCGGAACAGGTCCTGAGCGCCGGGGATCTGGTGGGCCGTGTAACGCAGCACGTGGGCCGCGGCAGCCCGGGCCTGATGGGAGCGGGCATTGAGGGCGGCGCGCAGCAGCCCGGCATCGGGCTTGTTCTGCGCCCAGGTGGCCCACAGCGCCTCGCAGAGGTGGCGATCATAGAGCGGATCCTTGCGGTCGAGCCTCGTGGCCCAGGCCTTCACGGCCGGGATCACCTGGGAAGCCGGACGGCCACGCAGCTCGCGACGCGTGCGGTAGCGGGTGCGGTATTCGGGCGACTTCAGGTTCTCCAGCAGTTCCGGAATGGGGGCGCCGGCGACCTTCGCAGGCGTCACCAGCGGTCGCGACGGGTAGGTGACCCGGTAGATGCGGCCGTGGTCGTGGTCGCGCTTCGGATCCCGGGCGTTGTGCTGCATGTGCCCGATCAGTGCGTTGTGCCAATCGAGGAAGTAGAGCGAGCCGTCGGGGGCGAACTCCAGATCCACCGGGCGGAAGTTCGGATCGCTCGAGCTGATGAGGTCGCCCGCCAGGGAGCCGGTGAAACCGGAACCGTCTTCGCGCACCGCGCTGAAGTTGAGACCCAGGAACCCGATGCTGTTGCAGGTCATGAACTGACCCTGGCGATCCTCCGGAAAATGCCGCGAGGACACGAACTCCGAGCCCGAGGTCGGGCGGGAACGCTTGGGCACATACTCGCCGGCGCGCTGGATCTCCACGCCGTAGGGCATCTTGGCCGAGATGGGCAGCGCCCAGTAGTTCTCGCCGCTGGAGGCGTCGGACAGCACGCACTGTTCCCAGTCATCGAAGGCGATGCCCCAGGGATTGTTCACATCGCTCTGGATGTACCGCTCCAGCCGGAAGTTCTTCGGATCGAAGCGCCAGGCCCCGCCGTCATTGACGCGCTGGGGTCCGTAGGGCGTCTCGACCTGGCTGTGCAGGAAGCGGCCCTCGAGCAGGTAGAAGGCACCCGAGGCGTCGGCGCTGTAGGCCGAGATCGCGTGGTGCGTGTCATGCGTGTCGAAGCCGTGCATGAGGATCTCCATGCGGTCCGACGTGTCGTCGTGATTGGCGTCGACCAGCAGGCAGAGGTTGGGCTCCTGCGACAGATAGACGCCCTCGGGGGCCAGCTCGAAGCCGATGGGCAGGTGCAGACCGCGGGCGAAGATCGTCTGCTTGTCGGCCTTCCCGTCGTGATTGGTGTCCTCGAGGATGATGAGCTTGTCATCGGGCCGGGCATCTCCCGGGCGATAGTGCGGGTAGCTGGGCATCACCGCGACCCAGAGGCGTCCCTGGTTGTCGAAGGACATCTGCACCGGGTTCTTGAGATCGGGGAACTCCTTCTCTGAGGCGAAGAGCTCGACCTTGTAGCCGGGCATCACGGTCATCTTCTCGATGGCCTTCTCGCCATCGAGGTACTCCACCGGGCGCTTGAAGTTGGTGGGCACCTCGGGCAGGGAGCGGGTCTGGGAGTCGTCCACGGCGAGATCCTTGCGCTTGCCAGCGGCGATTCCATGGATCACCCCGTCGCGCAGGGTCATCATCTCGCGGGTCTTGAGGATCTCGGCCGGGTAGTTCTGCGGGCCGAAGGGATCGTAGCGCTGGCCGTGCGTGTGCACGCCGTTGACCAGATTGTAGTCGTTGTTCCAGAAGAAGTCCTTGTCGAGCACCGCCTTGTGGACGAGCTCAGCATCCGCCTTGGAGGCCTTGCGTTGGCGGCCGAAGGTGCCGTCGGCCAGCAGCACGGCCAGCTCCCGATAGCCGGCCTCCGTGGGCGCGAAGCCGTTGATGGTGAGCGGCGGCAATCCCTTCTTCTTGAGCCGGGCCTGGGTGGCGCTGAACAGGTCCACGAAGGTCAGACCGCGCTTCTGGGCCACCGAGGCCATGGCCTTGGAATACAGGGCCAGGTTGGCGTTCTCCTTCTTGCCATCGGGCAGGTCGCGCTGGCCCGAGAGGTTCTCGAAGGCGATGGGCGACACGAGCACCAACCGGGGCGCGGCGGTGCCGTTGTAGGCCTTGGAGAGGGTGTGCGTGACCCAGGCGTCGAGCTCGGCCTCGAAGTTGGCGACCTTGTCGGGTCCGTCGAACGACTCGTTGTAGCCAAAGAAGGCGACGATGGTGTCGGCCTGCAAATGCGTGAGCCACTGGTCGGGCGTGGGATAGAATCCGCGGCCGAAATGTGAATGGAGCTCGGGATGGAACTTCTCCGCGCCGGGGAAGGCCCACTGCGAGACGCGGCCCGGGTGCGGACGGAATCCCGGGGTGTCACCCGGACGCCCCATGTTGCGCACGATGAGGTTCAGTTCCGGATAGCGCAGGTGCAGTTCGGTCTCGAGGCGGCTGAAGTACACGTCGCGCTCGGCCAGGCCGTTGCCGATGAAGACGATGCGCTCGCCGGCGGCGGGTTTGGACACGGTCTGCGGGCGGGCCGAGGTGGCGGCGGCGGGCAGAGCGGTGGGGGCGTGAGCGCGCTTGTCGGCGTCGGCGCCATGGAGGTCCGCGGCGGCCAGGATCGCCGCGGTCAGCAGGGCAAGGGTGGGTTTCATGTCGTGGGTCAACGGGTTTGGGACGATCGGTGCAAAAAGGTCAGTCGAGGAAGAGCGGCTTCAGGTGCCGCGTGTACAAGTTGTCGGTCACGTTCCGGGCCACGAACGCCTCGTGCGTGCGCAACGCCTGCAAGTAGCGGTCGCCCTTCTTGGCGGCGATCTTGAAGCCCACGTGCAGCAATTGGCGCAGGCTGGGATTGAAGCCCGGGTGCTTCGGATCGTGCCGCAGCGCGCCGGTGAATTGGGCCGAAGTCCATCCGGACACCTCGGTCGCCGCGGGCAGCCGCGACCGGTCGATGTCGATGACCGTGGCGTAGGGCGCGCACAACTCGTCGATGTGTTCCAGCGCAGCGGCATACAGATCCTTGGCCAGAACCAGACCATCGCCTCCGGCTTCGGCCAGGCCGATGACTTCTTCGAGCCAGGTGGTGCCGGCTGTCTTGAGGTGCAGGCCGGCTCCCGTGCGCCGGATCGCCCGGGCGATGGGGCCGTAGATGGAGAACTTGTCGCTGCCCGAGTGGACGCTGAGCTTCAGTTCCGCAGGAAGCCCGTAGCGTTGGACGGCATGGGCGATCACCGCCAGGTCGTCGTTGAACTCGCGCTCGAACTGCGCGACGTCGCCCACGTAGTCCACTCCCTTGTTGAAGCGGCCGGTGAATTTTGGGGCGATGGTCTGCACCGGCACGCCGGCATCGGCCAGTGCGGCCAGGATGACCAGCAATGCGGGCGGCGTCTGCGGCGCGTCGGTCTCGTCCATCGACACCTCGGTGATGAAGCGCCCCACGCCCTTTGCCGCGGCGATGTGGCGGTAGAGCGTGCCGGCCTCCTCGGTGGCCTTGAGGAATTGGGCGGCGATGCGGCGGATGTCGTCGGCCGTGGTCACGAGCGGCTCGGCGATCCCCGGGACGACCTGAGTTCCGATCAGCTCCGGATGGCGA
>JBEGWF010000092.1:0-4415 GCA_041177965.1 Verrucomicrobiota bacterium
ACGATTGGCCACAGATTCCCATGGCCTCGATTGAAGAGAGGGCCACAATCCTCGTCGTGATTCCCATGGCCTCCATGCGATTGCTGCAGCGTTGGGTCCTCGTCGGCCTCCTCTCCGGGGGGCTTGTCCGCGCGGCGGAGATCGACTTCGCCAAGGAGATCCAGCCCATCCTCTCCGAATACTGCTACCAGTGCCACGGGCCTTCGACCACCGGTCGCAAGGGCGGCCTGAGATTGGATGTCCAAGAGGGGGCCCTGGGCGCCGGCAAGAGCGGCAAAACGGCCATCGTGCCGGGACGGGCGGAGCAGAGCGAGGTGATCCGCCGCCTGGGAAGCTCCGATCCCGAGGAGGTCATGCCCCCACCCGAGACCGGCAAGAAGCCGACCGTGGAACAGGTGCGGTTGCTCAAGCGGTGGATCCAGGAGGGCGGCCGCTGGGGGCAGCATTGGGCGTTCGTGCCGCCGAAATTGCCTGCGGTGCCCAAGCCGCGTCACTGGAAGAGCGGCAACCCGATCGATGCCTTCGTTCTGGCCCAGTTGGGTTCCGGAAAGCGGTTGGCTCCGCCCGCCGAACCCGGTCGCCTGTTGCGCCGGTTGTCCCTCGACCTGACCGGTCTGCCTCCCACGCCGCAGGAGATCGTGGCCTTCGAAGGGCGTCCCACTCCGGAGCATTACGATCAGGAGGTCCGGCGGCTCATGGGGTCCCCGCGATACGGAGAGCGCATGGCGACCGACTGGCTCGACCTCGCCCGGTTCGCCGATACCCACGGATTCCAGGCCGACCGGTATCGACCGGTCTGGCCGTGGCGCGACTGGGTCATCGGGGCCTTCAATCGGCATCTGCCCTTCGATCGTTTCGTGCAGTGGCAGTTGGCAGGAGACCTGTTGCCCAACCCCACCCAAGAGCAGCGCCTCGCCACCACCTTCAACCGGTTGCACCTGCAGAACGAGGAGGGCGGCATCGTCGAGGAGGAATACCGCGTGGCCTACAATGTGGATCGCGTGAACACCTTCGGCACGGCCTTCCTGGGCATGACCTTCGAGTGTTCGCGTTGCCACGACCACAAGTACGACCCCATCTCGCAGAAGGAGTTCTACCAGCTCTTCGCCTTCTTCCAGAACATCGACGAGTCGGGGCAGAGCGTGTATTTCGGCGACATCATGCCGGTGCCGACCCTGCTGCTGAGCACGCCGGAGCAGGATGCCAAGCTCACGGACCTGAACGCCCGTATCCGGGCCGGCGAGACCCGGTTGGGCCGGGTCGCGGGCGACGCCCGTGCCGCCTTCGAGGAGTGGCGGTCGAAGGCGTCGGGGCCGGTGCCCGAGGTTTCGGGGGCGGTCGCCCGGTTCTCCTTCGATGCGATGGTGTCGAACGCGTTTCCCAGCACGGTGGGCAACCATCGGGCACAACCGTTCGAGGGGCCCGGATCGGTGGAGGGCCGTTGGGGCAAGGCGCTGTTGCTGAGCGGCGAGAACGGCGTGTCCATGCCCGGCATCGGCCATTTCTCTCGGGCCGATCCATTCTCGATCTCACTCTGGATCCAACCGGCCATGCATGTGCCGCGCCAGACGGTCATCCACCACAGCTCGGCCTGGATGGATGCCGGCAGCCGTGGCTACGAGATCCTGCTGGAAGACGGCAAGGTTGCCGTGGGGTTGCACCACATGTGGCCGGGCAATGCCCTGAAGGTGCGGACGCGGAAGCCGGCTCCGGTCGGGACCTGGACCCACGTGGCCTTCGCCTATGACGGTTCCAGCCGTGCCGCTGGCCTGAAGGTGTACCTCGACGGGAACGCTGCCGAGGTGGAGATCGTCCGCGACAACCTCTGGAAGGACATCACCTACGGTCAGCCGAACCTGACCATCGGCCAGCGCATGCGCGACTTCGGTTTCAAGCAGGGACGGGTGGATGAGCTCCAGGTCTTCGATCGGACCCTGTCGCCGGTCGAGGTGGCGATCTTGGCGGGGCGGGAATCGGCTCCCGACGAGGCGGCGTTGTTCCAGCACTTCCTGCTGACCCGGCACACGCCGCACCGCGAGGCGTCCGAAGCCCTGGTGAAGCTGCGACGGGAGCAGAACGCGTTGGTCACATCGATCCCGGACATCATGGTCATGGAGGAGATGGCTCAGCCGAAGCCCGCCCATGTGTTGCGGCGCGGGATGTACGATCAGCCGGGCGACGCGGTGACCATGGACACCCCCGCCGTGATGGGTCGGTTGCCTGCCGGAGCGCCGCGCAATCGTCTGGGATTGTCCCAATGGTTGCTCGATCCATCGCACCCGCTGATGGGTCGCGTCACCGTCAACCGGGTCTGGCAGCAGTTCTTCGGCAAGGGATTGGTGGAGACCTCCGACAACTTCGGCCTCCAGGGAGCGGCTCCGACCCATCGCGAGTTGTTGGATTGGTTGGCCGTGACCTTCGTACGGGGCGACGAGGCCCTGGGGATCCGCCCATGGAGCCTGCAAGATCTCCAGCGGCTGATCGTCACCTCCGACACCTACCGGCAGACCTCGAATGTGAAGCCCAAGGAATGGGCCGCCGATCCGGACAATCGGCTGCTGGCCCGGGGACCTGCCCGGCGGTTGTCGGCCGAGATGTTGCGCGATCAGGCGTTGATGGTGAGCGGCTTGATGGTCGACAAGATCGGTGGGCCGAGCGTGAAGCCCTACCATCCCGACGGTCTGTGGGAGATGACCATGGGTGGTGGCCATTATCAGGTGGGCAAGGGGGATGATCTCCATCGGCGCAGTCTCTACACCTACTGGAAGCGCACCGTACCGCCGCCGTCGATGATGACCCTCGATGCGGCCGACCGCAGCTACTGCGTGGTCCGTCGTCAGGCAACCAGCACCCCGCTGCAGGCGCTGGTGTTGCTCAACGATCCGCAGATGGTCGAAGCCGCGCGCCACGTGGCCGGCCGGACGCTGCGCGAGGCCGGGGCGGGGGCCGAGCAGCGGGTCCGCTATGCGTTTGCGTTGGTCACCGGCCGCAGGCCTTCGAAGGACGAGGTGTCGGTGCTGATGCGTCTGCTCGACGAACAGGAGGCCCACTTCCAGAAGGATACCGCCGCCGCCGAGCGCCTGCTCAAGGTGGGGGAGAAGCCGGTCCCCGGGGAGCATCCGCCCGCACAGTTGGCGGCCGCCACGGTGATGGCCCAACTGCTCTTCAACCACGACGAGGCCGTGATGCGCCGCTGAAGCCCCGAACATCGACCTGAAATCCGTCTTCAACCCCGACCATCATGAACTGTTCCCAAGTTGATTTTCGCATGAACCGCCGGGATTTCTTCGGCCGCTTCGGCCTGGGTCTTGGTGGCGTGGCCCTCGGCGGACTTCTGGCGGGCGAGGCCGGCGCCGCCTTGCCCGGCCCGTTTTCCGGCGTTCTGCCGGCTGGACACCTGGCCCCCAAGGCCAAGCGGGTGATCTACCTCTTCATGAGCGGAGGCCCGTCGCAGTTGGAGACCTTCGACTACAAGCCCGAGTTGGTGAAGCGGACGGGCGAGGATCTTCCGGCGAGCGTCCGCATGGGCCAGCGACTCACGGGCATGTCGGCCCAACAGGCGACGCTGCCGATGGCGGGTTCGGTCTTCAAATTCGTCCGTGCCGGCCAGGCGGGAACCTGGATCAGCGAATTGCTGCCCTGGACGGCCAAGGTGGCCGACGACCTGTGCGTCATCCGCTCGCTGCACACCGAGGCCATCAACCACGATCCGGCCATCACCTTCTTCCAGACCGGCTCCCAGATCGCCGGTCGGCCGAGCTTTGGCTCGTGGCTCAGCTATGGACTCGGATCGGCCAACCAGAACCTGCCCGCATTCGTGGTGCTGATCTCGAAGGATCGGATCGATCAGCCGCTGTATTCGAGGCTTTGGGGCAACGGATTTCTGCCCAGCCAGCATCAGGGCGTGCTCTTCCGTTCGGGCAAGGATCCGGTGTTGTACCTCCAGAATCCCGATGGGGTGTCCGGTGAAAGCCGGCGTCGCCTCCTCGACCGTTGGGCCGAGATGGAGCACCTGCAGTATCGCGACTTGGGTGATCCGGAAATCAACGCCCGGGTGGCCCAGTACGAGATGGCCTACCGCATGCAGACCAGCGTCCCCGATGTGATGAATCTGTCGGGCGAGCCGGACAGTGTCTTGGACCTTTATGGGCCGGAGGCCAGGAACCCGGGCACCTTCGCCGCCAATTGCCTGTTGGCGCGTCGATTGGCCGAGCGGGATGTCCGGTTCATCCAGTTGTATCACCCGGGCTGGGATCAGCATGGAGGCCTGCCGGGCGGGATCCGCCGTCAATGCACCGATGTGGATCGCGCCTCCTACGCCCTGATCACCGACCTCAAGCAGCGCGGCATGCTCGACGACACCTTGGTGATCTGGGGTGGCGAGTTCGGGCGCACCAACTATTCGCAGGGCAAGC
>JBEGWF010000093.1:0-28297 GCA_041177965.1 Verrucomicrobiota bacterium
GGTCGGCCGCATTGAAGCGGATCACCTGCGGGATCATCAGGCCCACGGCCGCGCCGTGGACGATGCCGAAATGCGCGGTGAGCGGATTGGCCGCCGAGTGGGCCGCTCCCAACATGGAATTCTCGATGGCGGTGCCGGCCATCGCCGCCCCCAGCAGCATGCGACCGCGGGCCTCGAGGTCGTCGGGCGAACGCAGCACGGTTTCCAAGGCCCCGGCACACAGCCGGAAGGCCTCCCGCGAGAACATCGACGACCACACCGTGCGGCGCGTGGTGACGGCCGACTCCACCGCATGGACCAGCGCATCGAGACCGGTCAGAGCGGTGACGCGGCGCGGCTGCGACACCGTCAATTCGGGGTCGAGCAGGGCGATGCGCGCGGCGGCCTTCGGATCGAGGCACGCCATCTTGTGATGGGTGACCTCGTCGGCGATGAGGGCCGCACTCTGGCATTCGCTGCCGGTGCCGGCCGTGGTGGGGATGGCGATGAGCGGCAGCATGGGCCGGGTGGCCTTGCCGACTCCCTGATAATCGCGCATCTCGCCGCCCTGGGTGAGCAGGAAGTTCACGCCCTTGGCCGTGTCGATCGAGCTGCCGCCGCCGAGGCCCACGAAGAGATCCACGGCCGCGGCCCGGGCCACCTCCAGGCCTCGGGCGACATCGAGCGTGGTCGGGTTCTCGCGGACGGCATCGAAGACCGCCACCTCGAGACCGGCGGCCCGGAGCAGGGACTCGGCGCGGGCGGCATGCCCGGCGCGGACGATCCCCGGATCGGTGACCAACAGGACCCGACGCCCGCCCAGACCGGCGGCCAGCTCGCCGAGCCGGTCGAGGCAACCGGCCCCGAACACCACGCGGGTGCGCAGGGTGCTGTCGAAGGAGGGAAACGTCATGCGTCCGTGAAGACTCCGCCAGCGCGCGGGATCTTCAAGCAGGCGCTTGAAGAAATGGATTGAACACCCGGCACGTCCCGGGGTCTGTAGCGGGAGTCATGAACTTCCGAGACCTTCTCCCCGTCACCGCCGGACTGCTGCTGGGCCTCGGCGGCGCCGGGTGCATCTCCCATCAGGAGACCCTCCGTCGCGACGAGGAGCGCCTGCCGATCTCCTTCGAGACCGACGCCGCGGCCCGGACGTTCTACGAGGCGGTGGAGAAGATCCGCGCGGCCTCGACTCCGACGGAGAGCAGGACCGAGTTCCACATCCCGGTGATCCTCTCGCACAAGATCACCACGGTGAACGGTCCCCATCAGGTGTTCAACGAAGCGGTCCGTCGGGCCGACACGGATCGGGACGGCCGGATCACCGAGAAGGAGGCCCGCATCTTCTCCGCCAACGCGCGCTGATCACCGGGCCCCTCGGCCCTGACGCGGAACACCCCCGGGACGCCGAAGGCATCGTTCCCGGGAGAGTCGGGGATTGCCCGCAACGCTCCGGAGGATCATCCTGCAGGTCATGACGTTCCCCGTCCTGCTGGCGGCCGTGGCGCCCACCAACGGCATGGCCGCGACGACCGCGACCCAGGCCGAGGCCGCCGCGCCCGGTGGCTTCGGGATCCTCTTCTGGCTCCTGGCGATCCTGGCGGGAGTGGCCCTGAGCGTCATCATCGAGCGCCTCCTCTACTACCACCGGGTGCAGATCGATTCGGCCCAGTTCCTGGCCGGGGTCCGCAACGTCCTCAAGCGCGACAATGTCATCGAGGCCATCTCGATCTGCGACGCCACGCCCGGCCCGGTCTCGCGATTGGTGAAGGCGGCCATCCTGAACCGCGATGCGGGCCGGGAGCGCATCCAGGAATCGATCGAGGAGGTGGGCTGGGTCGAGGTGCCCCGCCTCGAGGCCAATCTTCCGCTCCTGGCCACCTTCGCGCAGATCGGCCCGCTGGTGGGCCTGCTGGGCACTCTCGTCGGCATCGGTGGCACCTTCCGCCGGCTCCAGACCGGCCCCGGCTTCGCGGCGCCGGCCGAACTGTTCGCCGGTGTCTGGCAGGCCCTCTACACCGCCGGCCTCGGCATCGCCATCGCCGCCGTCTGCTACGCGGCCTACAACTACCTCGTGGCCCGGGTCAACGCCGTCGTCCTCGACATGGAACGCGCCTCGACCGAGGCCATGAAGATGGTCGTCCAAGGCTCGGAGGCCGCCACCGGCAAGCCCTCCGTCACCCCATGAAATTCAAGCGGACCCTCCAGCCGCTGAAGGGGCAGTTCGAGTTGGCGCCCTACCTCTGCGTGGTGTTCGTGCTGCTGTTCTTCATGCTCTTCGGAGGCTACCTGGTGCTGCCCGTCGGCACCCGGCTGGAACTGCCCGCGGGTGGCGCGCCCATCGCCTCCTGGACCGGCGAACCGTTCCTGGTGGTGGCCGTCGATGCCGGCGAGCAGTGCTACTTCGAGAACCAGATCGTGCCCGACCTCGCCACCCTCAGGAACCGGCTCGCCGCCCGGGCCGGCTCGCCGCGCGGGCCCCGCCGCCTGTACCTGCAGGCCGACCGCTCGGTGCGCCACGAGAAGCTCCAGGAACTGGCCGCGCTGGCCCGGGATGCCGGATTGTCCGAGATCCTGCTCGGCGGGGGTGGCGGCAACGGCCAGCACGGGCGCGCCACCGGCGGGACCCAGCCATGACCGAGCCCGCACCCGCCTGGACTTCCCGCCGACGGATCGGCCTCACTCTGCTGATGGCGGCCCTCCATGCGGGAGGGTTCTGGCTGATCGCCCGTTTCCCGCCCGGTCCCGCCCCCTCGGCCCCGGATCCCTTCCGTCTCGTCTGGTCCTCCGCTCCCCCCGATCCCCTCGAGGGGTCGCTGGTCTCTCCCACGCGCTTCGCCCTTCCCGGAGAAGGCGGATTCTCCGGAGACGCGGCCCGCGCGCTGCCGCCGGTGGCCTACGGTTGGGGACGCACCGAACCGCGGCCATCGTTCCTGTCCGCCGATCCGGACGGCTCCCAACTCGGACCGCCACCGGCCCCGCCACCGCCACCGGCCCGTGACCCGATGCCCCTCGGACCGATGCCGCCCACCGACTCCGTGGCCCGGATGACGCTCGATGAAGCCCGGATCGAGATCGGTGGTGGTCTCCGTTCGCGACGGTTGGCCGTATCCCCGAAGGTCGCGCCCTGGACCGGAGGGGATTCGCCGCAACCCACGCGCATCGAACTGGCGGTCGATCCCTGGGGCGACGTGGTCACCGCCCGAATCCTGGCCACCTCCGGTTCACGACCGGCCGACCTTGCGGCCCTCGAGGCCGTACGTGGGGCCCGCTTCCAACCGCTTCCCGGAGCCGGCAGAGGCGACAGCCTGCGTGCCGACCGCCTGACCTGGGGCGTCGCAAGCGTCCACCCCGTCCCCGGCGAGCCTCCACCGGTGCCGTCCCGGGCCCCCTGATCGCCATGCAACCGGAGTCCCTCATCGCCCTCTGGGTCGCCCTGCTCCTGGCGGCCCTGGGATTCTTCGCTCTGGCCGACGAATTCCGACGGCGGCGCATCGGATCGGACGTCTCCGAGGATCAGGTGTTCCGGTGCATCCGGTGCGGATCGGTCTACACCGATGATCCCGAGGTGGAACGTTCCCGATGCCCCCAATGCGGCAAGACGAACGAGGCCGTCCGGTTCTGAAGCCCGGTCCGGTTTTACCGTTCCTTCACAAATCGAGCCTGTTTTCCACACACGGGCTTGAAGCGGGCCAGGTGGACTGGACCCACGATTCGACCGACCCGAAGGAAACCATCCTCCGGTCCGGCCGGTCACCGAAACCATCCGCATCCACCCATCATGAGCCCCAAGACCCTGACCCTGCTGACCACGGCAGTGTGGACCCTGGCCCTTGCGCCCTCGGTCCTCTCCCAGAATGACGGCGATCGACCACCCGGTCCGCCGCCCGGCGGCCCCCCCGACTTCGGCGGACCCCCGCCGTTCGGTCCCGGAGGTTCCGGTGGACGGGGCGGACCTGGCGGACCCGGGGGCCCGGGTTCGGCCCCGAAGACACTGCTGGTCCCGAAGTTCGACAAGGATGGCGACCAACGCCTGAACTCCGGGGAGCGCCAGGCCGCCCGGGAATTTCTGGCCCAGGAAAAGGCCGCCGGACGGATCCGTGGACGCGGTCCGGGCGGACGCGGCGGCCCCCGCGGCGGTGGCGAGGTTCTGCAGCCCACCCCAGGGGCGAAGCTCACCCCGGCCGAGGTCCGGAATCACGCGGGCACTCCACTGTACGACGAGGGCGTCCTTCGGACCCTCTTCCTCCAGTTCGACAGTGCCGATTGGGAGAAGGAACTGGCCGACTTCAATAACACCGATGTCGAGGTGCCGGCGACCCTCACGGTCGATGGCAGGACCTTCCGCGAGGTCGGGGTCCATTTCCGGGGGGCATCGTCGTACTTCACGGTGGGCGAAGGTCGGAAACGCTCGCTCAATGTGTCGTTGGATTTCGCCCACAAGGAACAGGCCATCGACGGGAACAAGACCCTCAACCTGCTCAATTCCCACGAGGATCCTTCCTTCCTGCGCACCGTGCTCTACAGCCACATCGCGCGGGAATACCTGCCCGCTCCGAAGGCGAACCTCGTCCGGGTGGTCATCAATGGCGAGAACTGGGGCATCTACGCCAACGCCCAGCAGTTCGACAAACACTTCACGCAGGAGTCCTTCGGATCCACCCAGGGACGCCGCTGGAAGGTCTCCGGCAGCCCCAACGGCCGCGGAACGCTGGCACACCTCGGCGACGATCCGGCGCCCTACAAGAGGATCTACGACCTCAAGGGCAAGGACGACGAGAAGGCCTGGAAGGACCTGATCCAATTGACCCGCGTGTTGAACCAGACCCCGGCCGAACAGCTCGAGGCGGCGCTGGCCCCGATCCTCGACATCGACGGAGCCCTGCGCTTCCTCGCCGTGGAGAACGCCCTGATCAACAACGACGGATATTGGATCCGCACGAGCGACTACGCCCTTTACCAGGACCCGAAGGGTCGGTTCCACATCGTGCCGCACGACATGAACGAGGCCTTCAGCCGTCCCGGCGGCCCGGGCTTCGGCGGAGGAGGACGGCGGGGGCCCGGAGGGCCGGACGGTCCAGGCGGGGGCAACCGTGTCGAGGGTGTGAAACTCGATCCGCTCCACGCCGCCCGCGATGCGAACAAGCCCCTGATCTCCCGCCTGCTGGCCGTGCCGGCCCTTCGGGAACGCTATCTGAACCACGTCCGCACCATCGCGGAGAAATCCCTCGATTGGCAGAGACTGGGTCCGCTGGCCGAGCGTCTGCACGGCCTCATCGCCGCCGATGTCCGGGCCGACGGCCGCAAGCTCGATTCGACCGAGGCCTTCGAACGGAGCCTCACCCAGGACGTTGCGGGCAATGGTTTCGGCCCCGGGGGCGGCGGATCGATGGGACTGAGGAACTTCGCCGATCAGCGGCGGGCCTTTCTCCTAGGATACCGACCAGCGGCCGAATGAACCCCATCGAGCGGGGCGGTCCCTCCGGGCCGCCCCGCTCCGCTCGGCGGTTCCCGGTCGCCCGAGGATCTTGACGATGATCGTTTGGCTTTTCCGCCCGACTCCTCTCCACTCCCCTCATGAGCGAGACCGCCCGCTTCCTCCAGTCCTGCGCCTCCGACGAGGACATCGACATCGTGCGGTTGGTGGACTGCGTGATCATCGACGCGGTGCGCTCCGGGGCGAGCGACATCCACATCGAACCCTGGGAGTCGAGCATCGCCGTGCGCGTCCGCATCAGCGGCGTGCTCAACGAGCTGATCCACCTTCCCAGCGACCTGCTGCCCAAGATCACCGGCCGGCTGAAGGTCCTGGCGAACCTCGTCGGCCACGAGACCCAACTGCCCCAGGAGGGCCGGGCCAACACCTTCCCCGAGGCGGGCAACGTGGTGCTGCGCATCTCCACCTTCCCGACCATCCGGGGCGAGAAGACGGTGATCCGCATCTTCGATCCATCGAACCGCGCCTTCAACCTCGAGGCCCTGGGGCTCGAGGCCGGGGCGTTGGAGACCCTCAAGGGATTGCTGAGCCGTCCCAGCGGGCTGTTGCTCATGACCGGGCCGACAGGCTCGGGCAAGACGACGGTGATCTACGCCTCGCTCTGCCACCTCATCGAGCGGGCCGGCCCGAGCATCAGCATCGCCACGGTGGAGGATCCGGTCGAATTCACCCTGCCCCTCATCGCCCAGTCCCAGTGCAACGTGGCCCGCGAATACACCTACCCGGTGGCCCTTCGTTCGCTCATGCGGCAGGATCCGCAGGTCATCATGATCGGCGAGATCCGGGACGCCGAGACGGCCCAGATCGCAGTGCAGGCGGGCCTCACCGGGCATCTGGTCATCAGCACCATCCACTCCGGAAGCACGGCCGGGGTCTTCGCGCGCCTCATCAACATGGGCATCGAGCCCTTCCTGTTGGCCTCCTCGATCACCGGCGTCCTGGGAATGCGGCTCATCCGGCGGAACTGCCCCGTGTGCCTCGAGTCCTACCGACCCGATCCCGCCGTGCTTTCCTGCCTCCCGGAGGAGGCCCGGAACGGCGGGGATTTCCGGCGCGGGGGCGGCTGCCCGGCCTGCAACCACACCGGCTTCCAGGGCCGGGCCACCGTGGTGGAGACCCTCCGGGTGGGCGAAGGGCTCCGCGACGCGGTGCTGCAGAAGCTGCCCACTCGGCGATTGCAGGAGATCGCCCAGGCGGAGGGCATGGAGACCCTCTGGCAGGCGGGCCTGCGGCGCGCCCTGAGAGGCGAGACCACCGTCGAGGAGATCCTCCGGGTGGTCGGGCTCGAGGGCTTCTGATCGCCCTCCGGAACGCGAACGGGGCGGCCCGGAAGCAATCCCGGGCCGCCCCGATTCCAGACGCACCGACCGAAGTCGGTCGACTTCGATCAATAGCCGTACTGCGGCACGCTGCCGTTGGCCAGGATGTAGCCCGTGCGCTCACGGTACCACTGGAAGTCCACGCGTCCCTGGGCGTCGAAGGTCTTGGTGGCGGGATAGGCGAATTTCACCCCCTGGTACTTCGAGGTCCCGCTGAGCCAGCGACGGATCTCGGCATGGCCGTCGGCGAAGGAGAAGCCGCAGGCTCCGTTGTGGTACGAGGCCGGGATGTCCTGCCACGCCGAGGCGTCGGGATTGTTGATGAAGTAGCCGTCGTTGATGGAGTCCGGGTGCTCGTCGAGGGTGAGCCAGGTCTTGGAGGGCGACGGGACCTGCGACTGTTTCAGGAACTGGATCCGGTCGCTGAAGCCCCAGTTGCGGCCTCCCTTGGTCGGATCATCGCCGATGCTGAAGCGGCCGAAGAAGGAGTTCATCGCCATGCTCCGGTTTCGGCGGGCCCAACCCTTGGCGCGCTGGGCCGGGGAGACATAGATGTCGGCCGGGCACTTGTAGACGCCGACGGCTCCCGCCGTGTACTTGCCGAGCACGCCGTTGGCCACCCAGGCGTCGTTGGTGACGCTCCGCTCGGCGGTGCCGGCACCGACGCCCCAGGTCATCACGTTGTTGACCCAGTTGTCGAAGACCCGCTGATCGATGGCCTGGATGGTCTCGCTCACCCCGTAGTTGTTGGCCACCGCGTCGTTGAAATCGGTCGAGTAGAGGTGCCAACCCAGCGTGAGCTGCTTGCCGTTGTTGACGCAGCCGATGCCCTGGGCCTTGGCCTTGGCCCGGGCCAGCGCCGGCAGGAGCATTCCGGCCAGGATGGCGATGATGGCGATGACCACCAGCAGTTCGATCAGGGTGAAGCCGCGGGGCGGCATCGGCCGGCGTCCGGGAATTTCAAGGGTTTTCATGACGGTCACCGGACAACCTACCCGAGTCGGCGTCCCTGACAAGCGCGTCCTCCGCGGAGGCCAGCCTCCCGGCCCCCCCGACCCTCCCGACCCGACGCCTCATGGATTCAGGACCCGGAAGAACTGCGCATTCGGGGCGTTGGTCATGGAATCCAGCAGGAGAAGAACCCCCTCCGGATCGGATATCTCCAGATCGACGGCCTCTTCCCAGGTCCACAGATCGGCGGAGCGCTCGAGGCGGAAGGTCTGGTCCATCTGGCCGCCGAAGAGGAACAGGCTCTCCTCCGGGGTCTTGGGGTAGTTGAGGATTTGCACGGGTGCATCGAAGGGGCCGGCCCTCGCCCGCAGGATGGCCGCACCGTTGCCGGCGACGATCCACTGGCCCTCGGCCCCGCAGACCGTGTAGAGGTTGCGGGTGGTGGCGGTGGGTGATTCCGCCCAGTTGGACAGATCCTGGGACAAGGCCACCAACCCTCCGTCGCCCACCAGACAGTACCACCCCGACTGCCACCCGACATCGTTCCACCACGTGGTCGAGGGCGTGGACCGAGGGGTCCAGACCACTCCGTCGGTGCTGGTCAGGACGGTGCCTCCGTCGCCCACCGCCACCAGGCGACCATCGAGCCACCGCACGCGCCACAGCCAGCGGGTCGTACCGGAGGCCCGGGCCGTCCAGGTCAGCCCGTTGGCGCTGGTCAGCAGGACGCCGTTCTGGCCGCACACCACGAACCCTCCCGGCCAGGCGGCCGCACCGCTGAGCACCGCCGTCGTGCCGGAAGTCCGACGCGTCCACGTCTGGGCGTCCGGGCTGGTGAGGACGACCCCGCCGGAACCGGCGACCACGAAGAGGTTGGAGTTGGCGCAGACGGCGCGCAGATCGGCGGTCACCCCGGAGGCCACCGATTCCCACGCGATGCCCAGGGTGTTCACCCGGTTGGTGACCAGCACCCGGACCACCTGGGTCCCGTTGGTCACGGTGTTGGTGCTCACCAACGGCACGTAGTCGGTGCGGCTCAGGGCCAGCGCCCCGGAGGAACCGGCCGCGACCGCCAGCGTCGGCCGCGCCCCCAGACCGTAGTAGTTCACGCCCGAGGCGTTGGCGGGGGCCAGGCCGCGGTTCCAGTTCTTGCCATCGGCGCTGTCCATGAACTGCGCCCATTCGCCGGCCGTGATCCGCAGGGTCTGGGGCTGGGTGTTGGTGGTGAAGACCGGCGTGGTTCCGCTGAAGGAGACGCCGACATTGGTCCCGGGCACGCTCAGCACCAGCGAGTCCCAGATGGAGGCGATGCCCGTCGGCTCGGTGTACGACCAGTTGAACCCGGCGAGCGTCGTGGACCGCGTCCCGGTGACGACCAGCCCGCCCCGGGTGCCGGCCACCACCTGCTGGCCATCCCAGAGGAGGCATTGGTAGGTCAGGAGGGGGGCCGGATTGGCCCGCAGCGCATTGATCTCCGACGACCACACCCAGCTCCCGAACAGGTTGACCCCGAAACGCAACTCGCCGGCGCCACCGACCAGACGCTCGTTGCCCACGGCCAGGATGGCGGTCAGGGCGTTGGTGGTGGCGATCCTGCCGGAATCCCACTGCGACAACTGCGCGGTGCGGCTGATCACGTAGTTTCCCGCATCGCCCACGGCCATCACCCCCGTGGGCACCGGGGCCACGCGGTACAGGTTGAAGCCGGTCCTGCCTGTGTTGCGGATCGTCCATGCGAGCCCGTCGGGACTGCTTGCCACGAAGGCCGCATCGCCCACCGCCACGAACAGGCCGGAGGCGTAGGTGACGCTGGTGAGGTTGTTGGTCCTGCCCACGGACGTGGCCTTCCAGTCGATGCCATCGGTGCTGACCATCACCACGCCACCATCGCCGACGGCCACCGCCCGGTCGGCCGACGCGGCCACACTCTCGAGCCACTGGGTCCGACCCGTGGAGGCGGTCTGGAACTGGGATCCGTCCGACCACAGGATGACGCCTCCCTCCCCCACCACGATCGCCCGGTCTCCGAGGTAGGCCACCCCGCGCAGGGCGGCCGCGGTTCCGGTCTTCACCCGCGACCAGTCGGGGAGCGCGCTGGCCGCCCAGAGGGAGCCACGGTCACCCACGGCGAGGTACAGGCGATTGGTCCGCCACGCGAGGTCGGCGATGGAGTTGCCGAAGGGGGCGGGATTGGACCAACGCCAGGTCAGGTTGGTGCCCTGGGCGAGGGCCGCCCCGGGGATCAGGCACAGCGCGGCGAGGATCCGGAACGCCAGAAGCCGGAAATCCATCCGACGCTCCCGGTCGACGACACGGTTCGACCGACGGCAAGACACTGGGGAACTCACGAAGGTTCTATAGGTTCCAACGGGTCGCCGTGCAATCCGGGACCGGCGGATTCCGGCGCCTCGGGTGGCAACCGCACGGCGAAGGTGGAACCGTCCGGGCCGGTGGCTTCGAGCATCACATCGCCACCCACGCTGAGGGCCAATTGCCGGGTGATGGCCAACCCCAGTCCGCTGCCCCCGGGCTTGGTGGACACGGTCGGTTCGAACAGGTGGGCGAGCACCGACGGAGGGATGCCCGCTCCGGAGTCGGTCACCCGCACCCTCAGGCCACCCTCGGGACCTTCGGACGAGGCGATCCGCACCTCGGAATGGTCCGGCGCCGCTTCGAGCGCGTTGCCGACCAGGTTCTCGACGACCAGCAGCAGGATGTTCGCCTCGCGATTGCGCAACCGACGTCCGCCGAAGGATTCGAGGGCGATCCGGACACCCCTGACCCGGGCGGCGGGGTCCAGTCTCTGGAGCACACGCGGCAGGAGCTCACCCACCTCGATCTCGAACTCGGAGATCCCTCCGGAGTCCCTCAACACCCGGACCACGCCGTCGATGAGGGTGCGCATGCGGCGCAGGGTGGCCTGGGCCTCGGCTCGGTCGTCGGGCGGCACCGGCCGGTCGCCCAATCCCCCGACGAAGGCCTGGAGACCCGACAGGGGATTGCGCAACCCGTGGACGAGGTGCGAGGCCACCGCGCCCATCGCGCCGGTCTTGGTGGCCACCATCAGTTCGCGGTTGGTGCGGGCCAAGCCCTCGCCGCGTTCGACCAGCACCCGGTTGACGCGGGCCAGGCGGGCGAAGGCGATGGCGATGGCCACCGTCAGCGCGCCGCCCGAGAGCAGCAGGGTGAGGAAGCCCTGACGCCACAATCCGCGATCCAGGCGGGCGTACTCCTCGAGAAGACCGGAGCCCTCGACCTCCACTCCGAGGATGCCCACGAGCGACGGGGCGGTCCCGTCGGGCAGGGGGATGTGCATCCGCAGGACCGCGGGTCCGTCGGGCGGGGTGAAGAATTCCTGCAGCACCTCGCCCCAGACGAGCCGCTCCAGTCGGGCCGGATCGGGCGCGGGCACGGCCGCATCGCCGAAGATCCGCGAGGGCAGCGAGCCCCGGGCGTCGAACACGGTGATCCGCCGCACATGGGCCAACTGCGGCAGGGTGGCCACCTCGACGGCGGCCAGGAGCGGATCGTCCACCCCCTCGGCCCGCAGGGCGGCGAATCGGCCCTGGAAGAGCGCCGCCAAGCCGCGCGCCTCGCGGTCCGCCAGGCCCGTGCGGAGTTCGCGGCGCAACTCGAGGCGGGTTCCGAGAACGGTGGCCACGAGCACCGCAAGGGCGGCCGCCACCGCGGACAGGGTGGGTCCATGCATCCAAGAAACACGCTGGGACATCAGAATTCCCATTCCAGCCCCCCGGTCGCCGTATGCGAAGTGTAGGTGAAGAGCGCCACGTTGGAATCCTGCCGCTCCAGCAGGTACTCGGCGAACAACGTCGCATGCCGCCCCAGTTTCCGGAAGATCCGGGCATTGGTCTCGACATCCTGGGTGTGGCGGTATTTGAAGAGGTCCTCCGGTGCCGGGGAGATGAACTGCCGTTGGTAATCCCACCGGCTCCAGCGCGCCCCGAGCAGCGCGCCCCAGTGGGCACCCTCCCATCGCAGGGTGCCGGCCACTCCCCAGCGGTTGAAATCGTAGAAACCGACGGCCTGGTCCCGGTTGACCATCTGGAACAGCCGGACGGTGGAGCGGAGCTTGGGCTTGTCCATCCACTGGTGCTTCCAGGCCAGGTCGGCGTTGAGCTGCGTGAACCGCGCCACGGTGTCGGGTTCCGGGATGCCCAGCAGGTTGGACGCCGGTCGCGAATCGTAGGGCCGGTCTTCATACCGGAGGGTGGCCTCGAACGCGGAACCCTCGGCGTAGTCCCAGGCGACCACGGAGCGGGGACCGGTCTGCCAGAACCCGTCGAGCGGGGCGTTGAAGTTCTGTCGTTGCCAACTGTAACCGATCTCCCAGCGGAACCCCCGTCCGCGCGTCCAGCGCAGCGAGGGTTGGGTGGTCAGGGAATGGACCTTGGTCCGCACCGAACCCAGGCCGTCGGCGAGGGTCGAGGCATCGAAGACCTGGTTGGCGTAGAGGTACTGCCCGACGAGGCCGGGGCTCCAGCCCGAGGATCCCTGATGACGATACTCCCCATAGGCGGACAACCAGGCATCCCCCTCGACCGGCGGGTCTCCGGTGCCGGAATCGACCGTCCTCAGGTATCGACGCTCCTCCCCGCCGACGAAGAGGGTCCACCGGTGGGCGTCGACGGGCATGCGGATCAGGAAGGCCTCGAACCCATAGCCCGCGAAGGGCGTCTCCTGGGCGTTGGTGCCGGACAGGAGGGCGTTGTCGCGCCATCCGCCGGAACTCCTCAGGGTGGCGGTGGTCGTCCAGACGGGGATCTCCCACTCGCCGTCCGGGTCGCGCGGGTGCAGCGGCCCCAGCACCGGGCGGCCGCCCCGAAGGTCGAGGGCGAGTGCGGTCGCGAACATCCAGAGGACGAACCGGAACAGGCTCCCGGGCCCCGGGGGCGTCCGACGGCGGATCTGGTCTGGCAGGGCCATTTCGTGGGCGGCGATCGACAGGTCGCGTGGAGTCTGGAGGACGGAAAAAGGGCAGGCGAGCCGCAATGAGCGATCCACCTGCCCCCATTCCTGCGTCGAGACCTCTCGGCTCCGTCGGATCAACCGCGCGGACGGCCCTGACCCTTGCCGCCACCGTCGGCCGGACGGTTCTCACGGACCGACACGCCGAGGTCCTTCAGCTGATCGCGGATCTCGGTGCGCACCTGCTGGGTGTCGGTGAGGAACTTCTCGCGGTTGGCCTTGAGCTGCTCGCGGATGGTGTTGCGCTGCTCCTCGGTGGCCGTGCTCAGCGTCTTGGCGAGATCGCGCTGGGCATCGATGAACGTCTTGGACTGTTCACGGTACTTGGAGATCTGGTCTTGGAGGGCCTGGGGCAGCGTGGACAGAACCCTGTCGGGGACCCCGATCCGGGGCACTTCCATTCCGGGGCCGCGGCCACCCGGAGGCTTCTCCGGTCGGGCCGGACGGTCGGGCGGGGCGGTGGGCGGGGTCTGGGCGACGGAGCTCAGGGCGGTGATGGCGGCGAGCATCGAGGCCAGCAGCAGGGACTTCTTGGTGTTCATGGTGGTGTCGTTGTGTTTCGTTTTTGGGCGGGCTTCGATGCTCCACGCGGAGATCGGGAGACCCGCACTTTCTGTGGAACTCCCTGCAAGGCCCGTGCCATGGCGGAAAAGGGATCGAAATCCCGTTTTCAGGGCGTTTTTTGGCATCCCAATCCGTTACAAGATGCGCCTCCCCGCCCGGATCCCACCGGTTTGGGGGCTATTCCCCAACCTGCTGGGAGCCGGGCTGGGGTGGAGCACCCAGCGTTCAGGCTTCCCGGAAGATTTCGCCATCGGACCCGCCGGGACCTATGTTCGGCCGCATGGGAGAGTCGTCCACCCGCCCGATTCCGATCCGGAACACCTGGAAGGCCGTCGTCGATCATGCGCGCCGCTACCAGGACTTCACCTATGTCTATCCGGTCATCTCACGCCGGTCGCGGGGTCTGTCCATAGGGGTCAACCTGAACCCCGACAAGCAGTGCAACTTCGACTGCGTGTACTGCGAGGTCGATCGGACCACGCCGGGAAAGGCCCGCGAGGTCCGGCTGGATCAGGTCCGGGATGAACTGCGTTGGCTCATCGACCATGCCCTGAACGGCGGACTGGGCAGGGAGGAGAAGTTCAGCGATGCCCCGCCCGAAGTCAGCCGGGTGGTCCGCGACGTGGCCTTCAGCGGCGATGGCGAGCCCACGATGGTCTCCAATTTCGACGTCTGCGTGGAGGTCGTGGCCGACGTGCTGCGGGAGAAGGGCCTCGCCGAGACCAAGATCGTGCTCATCACCGATTCGGCGGGCCTCGACAAGGCGTCGGTCCGGCGGGGGCTGTCGCTGATGGACGCCCATCACGGGGAAGTGTGGGCCAAACTGGATGCCGGGACCGAGGAATACTACCGGCACATCAACCGCAGTTCGGTGCGCTTCGACCGCATCCTGGGCAACCTGCTGGAGTCGGCGCGGGCGAGGCCCATCGTGATCCAGAGCCTCTTCTTGAAGACCCACGGCCAGCCGATGTCCCCGATCGAACTGGACGCCTACTGTGGGCAGCTGAACCGGATCCGCGACGGGGGCGGAGCGATCCGGGAGGTGCATGCCTACACCCTGGCCCGGCCCACGCCCGAGGCCTGGGCCACACGGCTCACGGCCGAGGAGTTGTCCACGATCGCGGACACGATCCGCGCCCGGACCGGCCTGCGGGTCGAGGTATTCCCGTAGGTGCTTTCGACGCCCGGGAACCCCTGTTCAGGCCCACCGGATTCCCGGGATGCTCGAGGAATCCCGGGCTCGGAAAACGGAAAGGGCTCCGGGGGGAAGACCCCTGGGAGCCCAAAACCGAACGAGTTCAAAAACCGAACGACGTCCAAACCCGGCGGATCGACTCCGGCCGTTCAGCCCACATACTCCCGCGGATCGGCCACGCGGCCCGCGAGCGCGCTGGCGGCCACGGTCGCCGGCGAGGCCAGGAACACCTGACTTTCCTTGTGGCCCATGCGGCCGGGGAAATTGCGGTTGGTGGCGCTGATGCACTTGAGCGGCGTGTTCATCCGCCCGAACGTGTCGACCGGTCCGCCGAGGCAGGCCGAGCAACCGGCGTTCTCCGTCATCTGCACACCGGCCGAGACCAGGATGTCCCAGATCGTCTGGTGGCCCCAGCGGGTGTTCTGGAGGTCGTGGACGATCTCGGGGGTGGCGGGCACGCCGAAGGTGTCGATGGCCACCTTCTTGCCGCGCAACACCCGGGCGAACTCGATGAAGTCGCTGGTCTTGCCGCCCGTGCACGAGCCGACATAGGCCCGATCGAGCTGGATGTGGGCCAGTTCCTTGGCCGACTTGCGTTGGCCGGGGTCGGGATGGCAGGCCACCGTGGGCTCGAGCTTGGAGAGATCGATGACGATCTCGCGGGTGAACCTCTGGTCCTTGTCGGCCTCGACCGGCTCGTAGGCCGAACGGGTGCCATTGAGGCGGGTGCGGGCATCGACGTATTCGGCGGTGCGGGCGTCGAAGGGGAAGATGCCGTTCTTGCCGCCGGCCTCGATGGCCATGTTGGCGATGGTCATGCGGTCGTCCATCGACAGCGTGGCGATGCCCGAGCCGTGGAACTGCATGGCCTGGTAGGTGGCGCCGTCGAAGCCGATCTCGCCGATGGCATGCAGGATGATGTCCTTGGCCATGACGCCCGGCTGCATCCTGCCCTCCAGCCGGAAACCGATGGTCGAGGGCACCTTGATGAGGAGCTTGCCGGTGCCCATCACGAAGCCGGCGTCGGTGTTGCCGATGCCGGTGGCGAACTGGTTGAAGGCGCCGGCCATGCAGGTGTGCGAGTCGGTGCCGAAGAGGACCTCGCCGGGCCGGGTATGGCCCTTCTGCGGCAGCGCGGCATGGCAGACGCCCGCGTATTGGGAGCCGTACTGGCGCTTGAGCAGGCCCTTGGAGGCGTCGAACTTCCAGGCCCCGTTGGGGTCGTCGATGACGTCGTAGAAATAGGGGATGTCCTGCTCGCGGACGAAATCGCGGAGGATGTCGACGTTGCGATTGGACTTGGAGTCGGAGGTGAAGATGTAGTGGTCGGGGATGATGACGACCCGGTTGCGGTCCCAGACCTTGGCATCCTGACCGAACTCGCGCTTGAAGACGCCGATGGTCCCGGGACCGCACACGTCGTGGGTCATGAGGACATCGGCATTCACCCAGATGTTGTCACCGGCGGACACCTGGGATTTGCCCGAGGCTCGGGCCAGCAGCTTTTCGGTCAGCGTCATATCGTCGTCCGGTGACGATAGCCAACGGGCAAACCCCACCGCAACCGCGAGTTCTTGCGGGACCGGCCGGGCTCCGCGGGATGGGGCCTGCGTCCGCAGGGAGGCTCGGGGAGGGAAAGGCTCTCGCGCTGCGCGATCGGTGAGAGACCCGATCGCTTCCGGAGCGGACTGCGAACCCATCCCGCTCCGCTGCGGTGTCGGAGGGGATCCGCACGGGCGGTCAGGAAGGCATCGGGCCGAGCAGGGCGAGGATGCGGTCGAGGCGCCGGTTCAGCGCGGGGGAAGGTCGCGCCGCGCCGGACCGGACCTCTTCGGAGACCCGAGGCAGTTCGACGATGCGGTCCGGTTCCAGGAATTCGCCCAGGCTGCGGGCGTTGTGGGCCGTGGAGGCGTCGGCCTCGGCAGGTGCCATGAGCACCACGGGAGCTCGGTTCCGCAACCGCGGCGGCAGGTTGCCGAGCGCGGCGCGGACGTCGTGGATCACCCCCAACCGGTTGGAGGCCACGATCAGCGGCAGGGCCCCGAGGCGGAGGATGAGGTCGCGGTTGTCGCCATCGACGGTGAGGGGACTCAAGAGCCCCCCGGCCCCCTCGACGAGGGCGAGTTCACCCGCCACCGAATGCCGGCGCAGGTGATCGGCCACCTGCGCCAGGGTGACGGTCCGCCGCTCAAGCCGCGCCGCGAGGGACGGGCTGAGCGGGGCGGCGAACTGCCAGGGGTTGATGATTTCGAGCGCCTGGGATCCGCCCAGGGCGGCCTCCAGGGCCAGGGCATCCCCACGACCACCGCTGCACAGCGGCTTGAAGGCCCGAACGCCGCGACCGAGCCGGACGCATCGACGCACCAGGAGCGCCGACAGCACGGTCTTTCCGACCCCGGTCCCGGTGCCGGTCACCGCCAGAAACTGCCGCCTTGCCGCCATGGATCGGGACTCTGTCGCGACGGGGCGCGAGCGGCCAGTCCATTCGCCCCTTGTGCGGGCTTCCGACGTTTTGCCACGGTCATGCCCGTCCCGGGGCCGATCCCGGGACCGCACCCCATGAGCTCCAGCGCATCAGGCACCCCGGCACCCCCGTTGCCGTCGAACCCGCGACCGACGCCGCTGGCCCGGCGCATCATCCCCTGCCTGGACGTCCACGACGGGAAGGTGACGCGGGGGGTGCAGTTCGGACGCGCCGAGGAGGGCGGGCTGCGCAACGTGGGGGACCCCGTCGAGATGGCCCTCCGCTACGACGCCCAGGGCGCCGACGAGATGGTGTTCTTCGACATCACGGCCAGCGCCCACGGGCGGGCCTCGATGATCGACGTCATCGAGCGGGCCGCCGACCAGTGCTTCATGCCGCTGACGGTCGGTGGCGGGATCCGGACCGTGGACGACATGGGACAGATGCTCCGGGCCGGTGCCGACAAGATCAGCATCAACTCGAGCGCCATCGCCGAGCCCGACCTGATCCGCCGCGGCGCGGAGAAATACGGGAGCCAGTGCATCGTGGTCTCCATCGACGCCAAGAAGGTGGGCCCGGACCGCTGGGGGGTGTTCGCGGCGGGCGGGCGCAAGGACACCGGACTCGACGCCCTCGAATGGGCCCGCCGGGCCTGCGCTCTGGGAGCCGGGGAGATCGTCCTCAATTCGATCGACGCCGACGGAACGAAGCAGGGCTTCGATCTGGTGATCACCCGCCGGGTGAGCGAGGCGGTGGGTGTCCCGGTGGTCGCCAGCGGGGGGGCCGGCAGCCTGCAGCACCTCGCCGACGTGCTCCGGGAGGGCCGCGCCGACGCCGTCCTGGCCGCCAGCATCTTCCATTTCGGCACCCACACGGTGCGCGAGGCCAAGGAGTTCCTGGCCCACCAGGGCATCACCGTGCGGCTTCCCTCCGGAGACGGGCGGCCATAAATAGTCGACGAAAGGGGTTGTTTTCGGTCCCGGATTGGCGATGGTGCCCGAAGTCTGTCAGAGATCTAGTGCTTCGAAGGCGTGGTGAATCCTCAGGTGAACTTGGTTCGGTGATGATTTGAAACCCGGCAGTCGGGAACAACCTCGAGAATGCAGTCGGTACTCGGAACAGCAAATCATCATGAACAACAAACTGTTTGTCGGGAATCTTTCCTACAACACCACTGAGAACGAGCTTCAGGACGCCTTCGCGCCCTTCGGCACCGTCCTCGAGGCCAACCTGATGGTCGACCGCGTGAGCGGCCGCCCCCGCGGCTTCGGTTTCGTCACCTTCAGCTCGCCCGACGAGGCCCAGAAGGCCGTCGAGGCCATGAACGGCGCCCAGCTGGGCGGCCGTCCCCTGACGGTCAACATCGCCCGTCCCCGTGAAGACCGTCCTCCGGGCGGCGGCGGCGGCGGTGGTGGCTACGGCGGTGGTGGCCGTGGTGGCCGCGGCGGTGGCGGCGGCTATGGCGGTGGCGGCTACGGCGGCGGCCGCGATCGGTATTGATCCGATCCTCCCTCGATTTCATCGATCCAAGGCGAGGGCTGGAGTCTTCCGGCCTTCGCCTTTTTCGCTCGATCGGGAGCCCTCCGTCCGACCCGACACCGGTTCCCGCCAGAAACCCGGGCTCCCCGGTCCCGTTCGACACATCGCCCGTCCCCGCTACCATCCCCGTTTCCTGTCCCGTCCCGTTCCGCAGAATCCCACCCCATGAAAGAAGCCGCCATCGAAGTCGAGGGACGCATTTCCAGCGTCCTGGCCGGAACCATGTTCCGCGTCGAGTTGAACAACCAGCACCAGGTGCTGGCCACCGTCTGCGGCAAGATCCGCAAGCGCTGGGTGCGGCTCACCGTCGGCGATCGGGTGAAGATGGAGATGTCGCCCTACGACCTGAACAAGGCGCGCATCACCTGGCGCATCGGCTGATGTCGCCCGGATCGGCCCCACGGAACCTTCCTGTACGTTCTTCCCGCTTTCCCCGGTTTCCCCGCTGAACATGGATTTCAGACAACTCGGCCTCGACCCCCGCGTGCTTCGTGCCGTGGATGACGTCGGCTACACCGAACCGACCCCCATCCAGTCCGCGGCGATCCCCGTCATCCTCTCCGGAAGGGACCTCATCGGCATCGCCCAGACCGGCACCGGCAAGACCGCGGCCTTCACACTGCCGCTCCTGACCCGGCTGGCCACCGGTCATTCGAGCCCGGGGCACATCCGCGCGCTCATCCTGGCGCCGACCCGCGAGCTGGTGGTCCAGATCCACGACAATGTGCGCGACTATGCGCGCCACCTGTCCCTCGGGGTGGCCACCGTGTTCGGTGGGGTCGGCGAGAAGCCGCAGATCGAGGCGCTGCGTCGGGGTGCCGACATCATCATCGCCACGCCGGGCCGGCTGCTGGACCTCATGGGCCGCCGCTACGGGAACTTCTCCGGCATCCAGCACCTGGTGCTCGACGAGGCCGACCGGATGCTCGACATGGGCTTCCTGCCCGCCATCCGCGACGTGGTCCGTCAGTTGCCCAAGCGGCGACAGACCCTGCTCTTCTCGGCGACGCTTTCCCGGGAGATCGAGGCCGTGACCCGGGAGTTCCTCCAGTCGCCCCAATCGGTCGAGATCGGCAAGCGCTCCAATCCGGCCGAGACGGTCGCCCAATCGGTGTACGAGGTGCCGCGTCATCTCAAGACGGCGCTGCTCCTGCAGCTCCTGCGCGATCCGGCGCTCGAGATGGTGCTGGTCTTCACCCGGATGAAGCACGGCGCCGACCGGATCGCCCGGCGGCTCGAGCAGGGCGGGATCCGCACTGCGACCCTCCACTCCAACCGATCGCAGAACCAGCGCCTGCGCGCCCTGTCGGAATTCAAGGGCGGGGCCGTGCGCGTCCTCGTGGCCACCGACATCGCCGCCCGGGGCATCGATGTCGACGGCATCTCGCACGTGATCAATTTCGACTTCCCGCCGACACCGGAGGATTACGTGCATCGGATCGGCCGGACCGGCCGGGCCAGTGCCGTCGGCGATGCGATCAGCCTCGTGAGCCCGGACGAGTCCGACGACCTGCGGGCCTTGGAGCGCTTCATCCACCGATCCCTGCCGCGGAAACGCCTGGAGGGGTTCGATTACTCCGCGCCGGCACCGGCGGCGGCACCGGATTCCCATCGGGGGGCCTCCCATCGGGGACCACGGCCCCAGGGTCGATCCTCCCGAGATTCCGGGCCGACCGACCGCGGCCCCAGGCCTCCCGGAGGTGGCGGACGTCCCGGCGGCGGACCCGCTCGAGGCGGCACATTCCGACCCCGGCGATTCCGCTGAGACGGGTTCCTGGCTGCAGGGATCCCGCAGGGATGTCCATCGGCCCCTGTCGGTCTTCGGCCCATCTCCCGGGCGTGATCGGGGATTCAAGTCGGGGAACCTCTGAAACAAAAACCCTTCCACCGCGACGCCCGGAGAGAAACGGGCATCCTACGGTTTGCGAAGTTGTTCCCCATCCGTCGACGACCGAGTCCCTTCCATCATCGGCGACGCAATCCCGCACCCCCGGCCACCACCGATCGGGCCCCTTCCGGCCAGTCGAACCGCTCGAGACGCCCTCCGGGCCAGCGGACCTCGAGGGCGGTCGGCAACCCCGGCGAGGCCAGCACGGTGTCGGCCGAATCCTGGGATCGGAAGCCCGAGCCCAGGTGGAGTTCCCGGGCGGGGCCCGTGCGGGAGCCTTGGACGAGTCGGATCACCGCGCCGATGCCCTCCGGATTGCCTGGCGGGCCTTCCAATGCCACCCGAACCCCGGGCCTGCCCCCCAGGTTGCGGAAGATCCGTGTGATCCCGGCGTGCTGGCCCACGGCCAGGTCCGGGCGGGCATCTCCGTCCAGGTCGGCCACCGCGCAGCCCCGTTGTTCTCCCGGAAGGGCGAATCCCGCGTCGCGGGGTGCGAGGCTGCGGAACCGACCCCGGCCGTCTCCGAGGAGCACCAGTCCGGTACCGGCATCCTGGCGGGAAGTCTCGACGTCCATCCCGAAGAAGTTCTGCGCGAGGAAAAGATCCTCCTGCCCGTCTCCATCGAAATCGGCGACCGCGATCCCGAATGCCGGGCTCCTCTGGGCCTCCGACGGCAGAGGTGACGCCTCGAAGGATCCACCACGGTTCAGGAAGATCATCGACTCGAAGGTGTTGGCGACGAGGGACTTCGCCCGGGACATCACGGGCCCCAGGAGTTCCTCCACCGCCAACGCGGCGAATCCACGATGCGAGGGCACCCGCTCGGTCAACGCGGGCATGGCCCGGGAGAGGGCCGACCACGAGCGCCAGGGAGTCTCGCGGCCGGACAGGGGATCGCGGGACGCCAGCACCGTCAGGACCTGCCCCGGTTCATGGAACTCGCCGTACACCAGCCGCACGGGGGTACGGGGGACACCCGGCGCGTCGATCCTCCAGTTCCGTCCCCAGTTGGAGGCGACCAGATCCATCCGGCCATCGCCGTCGAAGTCGCCGGCGGTCACCCCGTTCCAAAACCCCTTCCAGGCATCCAATCCGAATTCGGAGGTCGCCTCCACCCAGCGACCCGCATCGTTGCGGAACAGGCGGAGGCTGTCCCAATCGCAGGCCAGCACGAGGTCGGGGTCGCCGTCGGCATCGATGTCGGTGAAGACGGCCCCGCTGACCCGGGCGTTGTCGGTGATCACCCGGGGCGGGCCCCAGCCCTGTTCGGTCCCGGGCAGCAGCAGTGTGGGGGAGGCCTCGGGATAGCGGCCCGCCCGGGCCCGGGCCCCGACCAGCAGGTCGAGCCGACCGTCGCCATCCACGTCGGCCATGGCCAGAGGGCCCGTGGCGGAATCGTCGACGGGAATGGACGACGCCGGAAAGGCGGGAGATCCTTTCGAGGGGGTCAGTTCATGAAAACGCGGTGCCGGTGCAGGCGTCCCCCTCCATCGGGACGATCCGGCGATCCATCGGCCCGGGCCGGAGGCACCCCGTTGGATCAGGACGCTCCCGCCCTCGCCGGAGACCGCGTTGGGGTCGAGCAGACCGTCGGTGACGAAGCCAGCGGGACCGTCGTTGCGCAGGGCCCTCGGACGACCGTCCTCGTCGGCGCCGACCAGCAGATCGGGATCGCCGTCGCCATCCCAGTCGGCCCAGGCCACTCCGGGTGCCTCGGTGCCCATCCGGCGTGGCAACAGGGGTTGACGCTGGAGTTCGCCGGCATCGGGCTCCCGCGGGACCGGGTCGGGGGTCGCGATCAGGCCCTGGAACAGGGGCCGAGGGGCCGGAGGCTCCGGCCGTGGATCGAGCGTCTGCCCCTCCTCGATCTCGACCAACTGGTTCGGCGCGAGGCCGCGCACCTCGGACCGTCGGCCGCTGCGCCAGGTCACCTCCACGTCGAGTCCACGGGCCTCGCCGGCGGCGAAGACCCGGAGGGCCTGGTCACCGGAGAGGTAGCGGCCGCCGGAGATCATCTCCTGGGTCTGCGCGACCGGGCCGCCGGTGACGCGGATCCTCGCCCCGATGCCTGCCGTGTTGCCCCGGGCACCCTTGAGCCGGACGGCGAGGCGGGGTGCCCGGCTCCCGTTGCGCAGCAGCCGGGCCGGACCGTTGAGGACATTGATCACCACATCGAGGTCGCCGTCGTTGTCGAGGTCGCCGAAGGCCATGCCGTGGGCGAACCCGCGCTGGTCGAAGCCCCAGGAACCTCCGACCTCCTCGAAGGTCAGATCCCGACGATTGCGGAGGGCCACCGACGGGGTTTCGCGGCGGGGAAGCAGGGCCAGGGCCTGCTGGCGGGTCTCGGGAGTCTTCCAAAGGCCCTCCCGGATGATGCGGCCCTGGGTGTCGATGTCCTGGACGTCGTGGAAATTGCCGGTGGTCAGCAGCAGGTCCTCCCAGCCGTCGAGGTCCACATCGAGAAAGGCCGCCGACCAGGTCCAATCGGTGGCCGCCACGCCGGCCATCTGTGCGATCTCGGCCCAGGTGCCGTCGCCCCGGGACACCTGCAGGGCGTTGCGCGTGACCTCCGGTCGGAACCCCGGCCGCTCGACCGGCCAGCGCACCACGCCGTCGAGCGTGTCGGGACGCTGCCGTGCGCGGTCCTCCCGCCGGGGGCTCAGCATCTCGGCCACGAAGAAGTCGTCGTGGCCATCGCGGTCGATGTCGGCGGCGTCCATGGACATCGACGAGAGCGGTTGGTTGCGCAGGGCGGTCTCGGGCGCGGCCTGGAAGCGCTTGCCCCGGTTGAGCCACAGGCGGTCGGGCCAATGGATGAAGTCGTTGCAGACGTAGAGGTCGGGCCTGTGGTCGCCGTCGAGGTCGCGGAACATCACGGCCAGGCCCCAGTCGCGGGGCGGCTCGGTCAGGGCCTGTCCCTGCTCGTCGATGAACAACCCCACGTTCCAGGGCACCATGACCACGTTGGTGCCGCCACGGTTGACGTAGAACGCATCGGGCTCCCCCCGCTCGAGGACCTCGAGATTGCCATTGAGCGCGGGAATCCCCAGATAACGATCCCTGGGTTCGATCACCGTGCTGCCGTCGGGCTGGCGTCGCTGGACGAACCGCCCCCCCTTGGGCGGGTCGTGGAAGGTGTCGGTGCGATAATGGGTGACGTACAGATCGAGGTCGCCGTCTCCCTCGACATCGGCGAGGGCCATGGAGGTGGCGCCGGTGTTGCGCAACAATCCCAGCTCGACCTCGGTGAAACGGCCCCGACCGTCGTTGTGGAAGGCGCGGGTGCCCCCGCCCAGACTGTTGACCAGCAGGTCGAGGTCGCCGTCGCCGTCGAGGTCGGCGAAGTTGCAACCCGTGGAGTACTGGTTCGGGCAGGCGACGCCGGCGCTCGCGGTGATGTCCTCGAAACGCCAGTCCCCCAGGTTTCGGTAGAGGACGTTGTCGCCCTCGAGCCGGCAGAGATACACGTCGACCCGACCATCGCCATCGACGTCGCCCAGCGTCACGCCCGAGCCCAGTTCCAGGAGGCGGTTCCGGGCGACGGTGGCCTCGGCCAGGTGGTTGGTGAACCCGATGCCGGTGATCGCGGCGGGCTGCAACTCGAAGCCCGCCCCCTTCCCCGGTCCGGGGTGGACGACGGACCGACGGTGCCCGGGTTGGGCCTGCCACTCGAGGGCGCCGGCGGCCCGTCCCGGGGCATGGGCCAGCAGCAGCCCGGCCACGATCGACGTGGCCCGGCTCCTCAGGCCCAAACCACGCCCATGGCTGAAGCAGTTCACGACACCGGGGGAATCGGCACCGACCCTAGGACCCACCCCCGTGCCGATCCAGCAGGAAAGCGTCGGGGCCAACGCGGAGAGGTCTCCCGAACGCGGTCGGCCCGGGGCCGCTTCAGCGCGTGGGTGGACGATGGGTGTCGGCGCGGAGACCGATCCGGGAGAACGGGATCGACGGGAACCCGGGAACCCGGACGGTCCTCCGACGCGAATCCAAGCCCACGGCGGCCCCGTCGGCGACCACGGTGTTGGCCTCGACCGTCACGGTGGTTTCGTTCAATCCGTCGAGCCAGTCGATCGCCTTGCCCCGACCGATGATCACGTTGCGGGAGATCCGGTTGTGCTTGGCCTTGGCCGGTTCGTCCTCGAGCACCGTGGCCAGATGGGGGTATCGGATCGAGTAGGGCGGGCGGTCGTAGGGCACGGCCTGCAGGCCCTGCATGAGGAACGGATCCTTGCCATTGAACCAGAAGCCCGCCCAACCGGTGCCCCGGGCATCGACGTGGATGGAGGGGTTGCAGTCGATGAAGAGGTTGCCCTCGATGACATTGTCACGACCACCGCCGATCATCGCCGCACGCCCGGCCCGCTCGAACACGTTCCCCTCGATCCGGGTCCCGCTGAAGCAATCGTCCAGATACACCGCCATCACGTCCACGAAGCCATCGCGGGAGTGGAGGGTGGGTCCGATGTCGTGGAAGTGGTTGTGGCGGATCACCGTCCCCCGCATGGTGAGATCGCGACCCATGTACACGGCCCCGGCGTCCCCGGTCTGGGTGCAGACGCGGAAGATCTCGTTGAACTCGACGACGTGGTCGTTGCCGCCCATGAGGATGGCATTGTGGGGCGCGTCGTGCAGGCGGTTGTGCCGGGCACGGTTGCCGACCCCCTGGATGCCGATGGCCGGCCGGTAGGTCCGGCAGAGGCGGCTGTGATGGTGGATGTCGCAGTCCTCGACCGTGTGTCCGGCGGGCTCGAGGGTCTTGCGGTCGCCGCCCGAGACCATGACTCCGCTCTCGCCCAGGTCGAAGAGGTCGCAACCCACGACGCGGTGTTCCCATCCGCCGTCGATCACGATGCCCGACATGCCGAGGGCCCGGAGCGTGCAACCGGCGAGGGTCACCCGCGCCCCGCCCTCGATCCGCAGACCCTCGCCCCGGGAGGCCATCAGGACCAGGCGTTCGATGCGGAGGTCGCTCGCACCACGGACCACGACCAGCGGTGATTCGAGCGCGGACAGAAGGGTCTCCCCCGATCCGGGCAACCAGGCGAGCAGTTTGGCGGCCTTGCGGTCGATCCAGTATTCGCCGGGGGCATCGAGTTCCTCGATCAGGTTGAGCGCGTAGAACCGCTGCCCGGTCTTGTAGCCGTAGACGCCGTGCGGCGCCTCGGTGACCAGGGTCTGCGAGGCCGGGTCGATGGCGCGGACGCGCTCGTGAGAGTCGGCCCAGTCGTAGGTCCAATAGCCATGGACCCAGGGCTCGTCGGCGGCCGCCCATCGGGCCAGGCGAGGGGGATCGACCGGGACGCCGAAGCGACCCTCGGCCGCGGAGGACAGGCGGCTCCACTGGTCGCCGTTGGGCCAGCGCGCGAGGGTCTGAGGCACGCCGTCCACCAGGAGTTCGGGCGGGGCGGGAGTGGGCGCCGGACCGAAGCCCCGGCGACGGAGGGGATGGGTCGCCTCGGCGATGCCCGCGAGCGAGACCTCCTGCACCCGCCCGCGGGCGGCCTCGGGCAGGCGGGAGTCCTGCGAGGGCGTCCACCCGGCGATCCGGCGGGCCCCCAGGAGGCGCGCGCCCGGTTCGCCGCGGACGGTGATCCCGGAGTCGCGGGCGTCCAGCTCCAGGGCACGGGTTCGGAAATGGTCCCCCGACCGCAGCACGATGGTGTGCCGAGGCCCGTGCGCGGCTCCGGGACCCGCGGAACGGAGTCGATCCCGCGCCGCCTCGAGGGTGGCCATCGGTCGGGATCGGGTGCCGGCATCGGAGTCATTCCCGTCGGGGCTCACGAACACCTGGGTGGCCCGGCCGGCGGGCGCGACCAGCACGGCCATCGCGACGAGCAGGGAGTGGTTGAGATGGGCTTTCATGGGCCGGAGATCGGGGTCCGTGGTGGGAACGCGCCGCCACGGTGCGCCCTGCGGACGGACTCGACAAGCCGGCCCTGGCCACCCAGCGTCGGTCACTCCCCATGAATCGAAGGCAATTCCTGGAACGGGCGTGGATCGGTGGCCTCGCGGCGGCCTCGGGCTGTGCGTCGATCCCGCTCGGCCGATCCGCCATCGACCGACTCTTCTTCACCTCGGCGGGCCGGACCTGCCTCATCGATTCGCTGGGCCGCGGTTTCCGGGAACTGGCAGTTTCCGCGCCCGGGCAGGTGACCTGGCAGCCGGCGGGCTTTCTGGAGGACGGCCGCGTGCTGCTGCTGAGCATGGAGGCCCGGCGCGACGGACCGGGTCGGCCCTTCGACGAATACTACCACCAGACGCCCACCCATGTGTGGGCCTACGATCTCGACCGGGGGCGTCTGGAGGAACTGGCCACCCGGGACCGCATGGCCCCGTTCTACGCCCCGCAACTGGTCCTCCAGGACGGGCGCATCCTCATGCAGGTGATCCGGACCCGCCCGGGCCAGACCTTCAACATGCGCCTCGACGGTTCGGACGCCCGCGAGTTCACCGGCCCGGACGAGGGGTTGCCCTATGGCCACAGCCTCAGCCCGGATGGCCGGCGCGTGGCCTTCCACCTGGCCAGCCGCGACGGCTACCAGATCTGGACCTGCGACACCCGGGGCGGGGACCGGGTGCGGGTGGCCGCGAAACCCGGGCACCTCTACTTCGGACCCAGCTGGTCGCCGGACGGTCAATGGCTGGCATTCCAGGACTGCCTCGCGCCCTCCGATCCCGGGCATGATTGGTCCGACGTGTGCGTCTGCCGGGCCGACGGCTCGGGCTTCCGCTTGCTGACCGAGGGACAGGCCATGTGGTTTGCGGCGACCTATGGCTCCCAGGGGCATCGCGGCGGGGGATCCAACGTGCCCTCGTGGACCCGGAATGGCCGACTGCTGGTACCCTTGCGGATTCCGGGCTCGAGGGTGCCCTGGGAATACCAGACCCAGCGGCCCGACACCGACCATTTCAACCGCGAGTTCAAACCCGATCAGGCCCGTGGCGGCACCGCCATCGCGGAGATCGATCCGCGGACGGGCGGAACCACCTTCCTGACGCCACAGACCGGAGGGGTGTGGGATTTCCGCTGCACAGAATCGCCGGGGGGCGACCTCGTCGCCTTCTGCCGCGCCAAAACCGGCGGAGTGCCCGAACTCCGGGTCCTGGACCGCAAGAGCCTCCGATCCACGACCATCCATACGGGCCTCGGCCCCGGCGGTTTGGATCATCCGCGGTGGCTGCCCCGCAGGACGCCGGCCCCGGGTCGTTGATCCTGGCCCTGGGCCGGTCCACCCGTGCTTCGGTCCCGGTCGCGCCTGCACCGATCCCCGGGGCCTGTCCCCCGACTCCCCCGGACCGCCTCGCGGTGCCCAAACTCTGAACCTGTCACCCTATTCTGAACCTGTCACCCTATTGCCATTTGGGATCCATCCGACGAGAAGGTCCTCGATTGACAGTGTTTCCATTTGATGCAAACTATTTGCAAGACACTGATCATCTCGTTTTTTACGCATGAAACCCCATTGGATCGCGGCCGGATTGACCCTGGTTCTTTCGGCTCATTCGCAGACTTTCATCTCCTCAGGACACGTCGATATCGGTATCGGCTACGAAGACAAGGCCTTCGACCTGCATGTGCATCAGGAGGAGCCCCTGGAACAGGAGTTCGCGCCGGGCGAGGCGGTGTTCGCCGTCGGACCGGCCTCGGCGGGGGTGTCGCCTGGCGGAGCCTACGCCGGTTTTCTGGGGGCGGCCGGCACGCCGGTCTGGGTCCTTCGGACCTCCGAGAACGAGGCACTCCCCTTCCTGGGTTTCGGCACCGAGGAACTCACCGCCGTCGACTGGTCGGGTAACATCAGCCTGAGCCTGAAGGCGGTCACCGGTCCAGGGACCTTCTCGGTCTGGGGGGTCAGCGGGTTCGGGGCTCCCGAGCTCAAGATGTCGTCGGTCGATGGCATCAGCGCCAATGACC
>JBEGWF010000094.1:0-2777 GCA_041177965.1 Verrucomicrobiota bacterium
CCTGCGGGCCGGCCCCGCTCATCGACGCCATGATGAAGGTGCACCAGTACGCCATCATGTGCGCGAGCATCATCGCCCAGGAGGCCGCCATCGAGGCGCTCACCCATGGCGCGGCCGCCACCGCCGAGATGCGCGACCAGTACCAGTTGCGTCGCAATTTCATCGTGAAGGCCCTCAACGACATGGGCCTCAAGTGCCATCTGCCTCGCGGTTCCTTCTACGCCTTCCCGGACATCACCAGCACCGGACTCTCCTCCAAGGAGTTCGCCGTGCGCCTGTTGAACGAGGAGAAGGTGGCCTGCGTGCCCGGCGGCGCCTTTGGGCCGAGCGGCGAGGGCTTTGTGCGCTGCTGCTTCGCCACGGCCTTCGACCAGATCCAGGTGGCCATGGACAAGACGGCCCGGTTCGTCGGACGGCTCAAGTGAGCCCGCCGGCCCGCACACCGGTGTTCGTGGGTTGCGGCGTGGCCAAAAGCCGCTCTTGTTGAGGTGTGATTCCTGACACGGCACGCATCGGGTCGGTCCCCTACCTGAACGCGGTCCCCTTGACCTGCGGTCTGGAGGCGCGTTGCCGGTTCCTGCCGCCGTCGGCTCTGGCCGAGGAACTGCGTGCCGGCCGACTCGACGCCGCGCTGCTCAGCGTCACCGAGGCGTTGTTCTCGCCGGGTTATGCCATCGTGGACGGCGTGGCCATCGCCTCCGATGGTCCCGTGGCGAGCGTCTTCCTGGCCCACCAGGATCCCTTGGACGAATGCCTGACCGAGGTGCATCTCGATCCCGCCTCCTGCACCAGCGTGAACCTGCTGCGCGTGCTCCTGGCGGCCCGGGGTCTGTCCCCGCGGTTCCTGCCCTTGGCGGGCTACGATCCGGAGCGCATGCCCCGCAACGCGTTGCTCATCGGCGACCCGGCCATCCGCTTCGCGCTGGGTGCGCATCCGCACCGGATCTGGGATCTGGGGGCGGCATGGAAGGAGTGGACCGGCCTGCCCTTCGTGTATGCGGTGTGGGCGGTGCGTGAGGCCGTGGCCACACGGGAGTTGGCCGAGGGCCTGCGTGAGGCGCGCGCGCGGGGGCTTTCACGGTTGGCCGAGTGGGTCGAGCACCGGCCCGAATTCACCCGTGAATTCCGCCAGGGCTACCTGGGAGGGCACATCCGGTACGGCTTGGCTGATGCGGAGAAGGCCGGCGTCGAACGCTTCCGGCAGGCCCTTGAAACCCACCTCGAGCCCCGGCGGCCCACGGTGGTCGCCCGGTATTTCTGATCGCCCCGCCTCTTGGAGCGGACTCGGTCGTGGCATCAGTACCGCCAGGTCAGTCCCAGGAAGGGGATGTAGTCGGGTGCGGATCGGGTGATGCCGAAATAGCATCCGAAATCGAGTTGGAGACCGTCGCGGACCTCGCAGGTGAACCCCAGGTCGAATTGGCCCTGCCAGCCCAACCCCGATTCCGGTGCGACCCGTGCGGCCAGTTCGATGAAGCCGGCCCAGCGTTCCGTGAACTCCCGGCCGAGGGTGATCGTGTTGGCCCATTCCAGCCCGTGGCCCGCCGGGTCGTAGTGGACCCAGTCGATCTGGGTCTGGCCGCCCAGCGACCACCCCGGGGCCGGATCCACGGCCATGGGGACGATCAGCCCGCCCTCGGCATGGCCATTGCGGACATGGGAGCCCGACAAGGGCCATTTCACATAGGGCATCAGGGCCAGGGCGGTGGGTCCGCCATCATTGCCCCAGAGGTTGAACTTCAGTCTGGTCTGCAGGTCGCCGGCCCCCGATCTCTGCTCCATGCGTCCGCTGATCTCGGAGCGGCTCCACGAATACACCTGCCCATCGTACACCCACTGGAGGTCGCTTCGGGGTGTGAGCCCCACTTTGGCATTCACCCCGCCCACGACCAGCTCCCGGCCCGATCGGTCTCCATCCGGTGCCACGGTTCCGAAGGTGGCCTTGGCGACGTCGACCTCGAACTGGACATGCCCTGCGTCGACGGAGTAGGCGCTCTCGGTCTGGTCGGGACGATCCGTGGCCAGCGGACGCAGTCGTTGCCTGGGCACCGGATCCAGGAGCCAGTGCCGGGTCGATGGCAACGGTTCGGCCATCTCGCCAGCCAGGCAGGGAAGCACACCCAGAACCACCGTCAGGCGTTGCAGCCTCCCGGCCTCGCGACGCGGACGGATCGGCGGAGTGTTCAGGGATGCTGGGTCTCGGTGGAGCGTCACCCCGGTGGTTGTGGAAACATCAGGTGATTGAGGCAACAACAATGTGTTATGGGTAAAACAACATCCCGCAGTGCGCCGGGGGGAATCGATGCCAGGCCGGGTCGTGACATCGAACCGGTGATCGATCGGATCGTGGGATCCGCCGACTGCCCGCGGTGCCTCAGCCGGACGGATCCGACTCGTCCTTCGGATCCAGTGACGCGAGGATCGATCTGCAAGTCTCGAGGTCGCGGCTCAGGCGTCGATGGCGGTGAACCATCACCGCCCAGGCACCGGTGAACACCAGCCCGCACACGACCCAAGGCGACCAGGATCCAGCCATCGCCAGAGCATCCAGGGAGGGCAGGGATCCCTTGGGCAGGAGCCAGCGGCTGCCCGCACCGAACAGCAGGCCCGTGCCGAACCACCAGGCGCCGGCCCGGTTGAGCATCATCGCCTGCTCGGCCTGATCGGTCCGCAAGGCCCAGTACGCCCTGGGCGAATCCGCGGTGGCCCGCCACAGCCTCCGACGTCGTCGGTGGGTCCATGCGGGTTGGGCCAGGCATCCGAGGGCCGAGAGTCCG
>JBEGWF010000095.1:0-16890 GCA_041177965.1 Verrucomicrobiota bacterium
AGGAAGTCGACGTCGCCGAAAAGGTAGACCACCGTGTCGGACTTGGCCTCCTTGAGCACCGTGGCGTTGGTGTCGCCCGGCTTGCCATCGGGGAAGGCGGTCTTGAACTTGCCCGACAGGCGCAGCGCCAGCGGGTAGTTGGTCCGCGAGGGGGCGAACTCATCGAGGATCTTGGACCCGTTGAACTGCGAGGTCATGCCGTCCACGAGCTGGGAGTCTTCGGAGGACTTGATCAGGACGTCGGCTCGCAGGCCCTCGGCGGGCTTGCCGGTGAAGCCGCCCGCGAACGGCAGCCACAGGTTGTCGCTCTGGCTGGTCACCGCGTCGTCGCGATTCACGCCGTCGGCATTGAGGAACAGGAAGGCGGGCACCGGCTGCGGCCGGCCATCGCGGCCCTGGAGCTCACGGCTGAAGGTGCGGTCGGCCACCACCTTCGAGGTGTCGAGCCCGATGCCCCACTTCTCAAGCAGCTTGGGCAGCGACGATCCACCCCCGAGGTTGAGGCCCATCGGGTTCGGGTTGCGGTTGTCGGTGATGCACTGCGTATCGAGGAAGGCGATGAGCTTGCCGCCGCGGAGGACGAACTGGTCGATCGCGAACTGGGCCTTCTCGGAGACGTCCTTCGGGTGGACCACCAGGAGCACCTGGACCTTGTCGGGGATCGACTCGCTGTCCATGGGCACGCTCTCCACCGTGAAGTCGCGCTTGAGCTCGCTGAAGGTGATCCAGGGCTGCTGCTGGGACTGGCGACCCATCTGCATCATCATGGGGTTCATCGCGGGCCCACCCAGTACGGGCAGGGGGCTCATCACGCCGAGCACCGGCTTGTTGGTGGCGATGACCTGGGAGATGACGCGGGCGATGTCGTACTCGAGCAGCTTCTCCCGCTGGGGCGACAGGAAGGGGATGGCCTTCGTCTCGGGGGCGAGGCTGACGGCCATGCCGAAGTAGATCGGGTCGGTTCCCATCTGACCCAGCGGGATGGGTTCGATGCCGTCGAGCTTGGCGGTGTCCTCGGCGTCGGAGTCCGGTTCGGGATCGAGGCGCTTGATGGTGATCTTGCCGCCCGAGGCCGCGCGGAACTCCTGGAGCAGGTCTTCCACGGTCTGCGCATAGTTCTTGAGCGCACTCGGCATCCGGTTCTCGCTGCGCGAGACGTAGAGGCGGATCTCCACGTTGGAGTCGATCTTGGAGAGGATCTTGCGGGAGCCCTCGGACAGGGTGTGCAGGCCGTCGGCCGTCAGGTCGAGGCGGGCCCGGACCGGGCTGAACAGGAGGTTCAGGCCGGTGATCGCGACGAAGGCCAGGCCGACGCCGACGGTCGAGAACAGCAGGGTTTGAATCTTGGTCTGTTTCATGGCACAGGAAGGATCGAGGGGTTCAGGCACCGCGCAGGCCGCGGAGGATGACGCTGGTCCCGAAGAGGCTGAAGACGATGACCGAGGCGAAGAAGAGCAGGTCGCGGAAGTCGATCACCCCGCGCTGGAAGCTGGCGAAGTGCGGCATGACCGAGAAGCCGGTGACCAGTTCGACCAGTCCGGCCGGAGCCCAGCGCACCAGAAGGCTGGTGACCGGTTCCCATCCGGCGAGGATGAGGAAGAAGCAGATGACCACCGACAGGATGAAGCTGATGACCTGATTCCGGGTCATCGCCGAGGTCGCCACCGTCACCGCCAGGTAGGCACCGGCCAGGAGCAGGCTGCCGATGTACCCGGCGAAGATGGCGCCGCCATCGGGATGGCCGAGGTAGTACACCGTTCCCACCACGGGGAAGGTCAGGGCGAGCGCCAGCGCCAGGAACGCCCAGCAGGCCAGGAACTTGCCGATGATGGCCTGGGCGGCGGTGATGGGCATGGTGAGCAGCAGTTCGAGCGTGCCGACGCGCCGCTCTTCGGCCCAGAGGCGCATGCCCGCGGCCGGCACCAGAAAGAGGTACAGCCAAGGGTGCCAATTGAAGAAGGGGCGGGAGAGCGACGCCTCACCCAGCTCGAAGAAACCTCCGAGCATGAAGGTGAAGAAGCCGTTGAGCAGCAGGAAGATGACGATGAACACATAGGCCACCGGCGAGGCGAAATAGCCGGTGAGCTCGCGTTTCAGGATCGTCCAGATGTTCCGAAGCGATTCGTTCATGGGGCGGGTCGGGAAAAACGGGTTGTTGTCAGGGACGCCATTGACGCCGGAGCGATGCGGCGGGCGAGGCCCATCGCGGTGTCGGCGTCGGAGGGATCATTCTCGGGCTTTCGCGGAATCGGGAAGGGTGATCGCCCGGAAGACGTCGTCGAGACGGCCTTCCTCGGTGTGGAGTTCGTCGAAGCTCCACCCGGCCTGTGTGGCCGACTGGGCTACGGACAGGGCCAGGTCGGCGCGCGTGGATTTGTCGCGCGGGAAGATCTTGGCCGAGAGGGCCCCGTCGGAATGGTCCTGCAGTTGGATCCGTCCGGCCACCGGTAGACCCGACAGCCGGGATCTCAAGGTCTCGGCCGCCACGTTGCGCACCCGCAGGTGCACCGATCCGGCCGACTCGGCGCGCGCCTTGAGCTCGGCCGGGGTGCCGTTGGCCACGACGGTTCCGCGATCGATGATGATCGCCCTGGAACAGCACGCCTCGACCTCTTCGAGGATGTGGGTGGAGAAGATGATGGCCTTGGTCTGGCCCATGCGCTTGATGATCTGACGGACCTCGTGCTTCTGATTCGGGTCGAGGCCGTCGGTCGGTTCGTCGAGCACCAGCACCTCGGGATCGTGCAGGATGGACTGGGCGAAGCAGGTGCGGTGGCGGTAGCCCTTGGAGAGCGTGTCGACACTCTGGTGGAGCACCCCCTCGAGGAAGCACAACCCGGCCACCTTGGCCACAGCGGCGTCGATCTGGGGTCCGCGCATGCCGCGCATCTCGGCCGTGAACCGGAGGAACCCGCTGACGGTCATGTCGGAGTAGCACGGGGCGCTCTCGGGCAGGTACCCGATGAGCTTCTTGGCCGCGATGGGGTCTTCGGAAATGTCGTGATCACCGATGCGGACCCGTCCGGAGGTGGGCGGGAAGAATCCGGTGATCATGCGCATGGTCGTCGATTTTCCTGCGCCATTGGGCCCGAGGAAGCCGAGGATCTCGCCGCGGCGGACCGTGAAGGACACCCCGTTCACCGCCCGCTTGGGCCCGAACTCCTTGATCAGATTCTCAACGTCTATCATTGCCAGGTTCGTTTTGCCGGAACGCTTGTGGCCCGGTGCCTCGCACCGTGCCCGGACCCGCAGCGGGGAGCCCTTCGATGCCACGAACCCTGTGCCATGCAACCCTCGCGATGAAACCTTCGGGAGGATGGGTCGGGGACTCCGGTCCAGCCCCGACCCGCACGGGTCGAAGTCGGCCGGGGTCGAAGGGCGACCACCTGCGGTCCGCCACTATAGACTCCCGGCGTGGAAAGTGTTCAAAAATATTTTTTGGGCCCCGTGCTCCGGGTCTCGCGGTTCGCGTCATTCCAGCGCGCGCGCCACTCCCTCGGCGAGGCGTTGGCGGTAGGCCGGGGTGTTGATGGCCCGGGACTCCTCGGGGTTGGACAGGAATCCGCCTTCGATGAGCACGGCGGGCCGGTTCTGGCCGCGGAGCACCTCCATGAAACGCGCACGCCGGATGCCGCGGTCGACGGTGCCCGTGGCCGCCAGCAGATGACGATGGATCCGCCGGGCCAGCAGCAGGTTGGCCGCGTCATGCTGGTTGTTGGGGTGGGTGGCGGAGACGTCGTCGGCGTACACACGGGTGGTCGTGGAGGCCATGCCGCATGGGGTCAGGCAGTAGGTCTCCAGTCCTCGGGCCTGGGTGTTGGGAAAGGCGGAATTGAAGTGCAGGCTGATGAACAGGCCTGCCTGGTGCGTCTCGGCCGCGAGGACCCGGTCGGTCAGGGACAGGTCGAGGTCGTTGGTGCGGGTCATGTGCACGGTCCAGCCCCGGGCCTCGAGCAACGGCTTCAACCTCAGGGCCCAATCGAGGGTGAACTCCTTCTCGAAACGGTTGCCGGTCAGGCATCGGGTGCCGGCCTGGCTCCCGCCATGTCCCGGATCGAGGATCACCGTCCGGGGTTCCGGCCAGGTCGGGGCCTGCAACAGGGGCTCGAAGGTCTTGATCCGGTCCAGCGGGTGGATGCAGACCGCCCCTCGCTGGTCCACCACCGGTTCAAAGCCCAGATGATGGGTGATGCCGCCGATCTTCACGGCTCTGGACCCGGCCTGGAGTTCCGGGGCGGGCAAGCCCCGGGCAAGGCACCAGGCGGTGACCGGTGTCCAGGGTTCGTTGGCATCGGGCGGGGCGTTCCTGGGTGCGGCCGGTGTCGGCGGGGCCGGGGGAAGCGGCGATGCGGGGGGTGCGACCGGCGCGGGCGGATCCGTGACCGCGGGGACGGGGGCGGGGGACGCGGCCACCTCGGCTCCGGGCGCGGGCACGAGCGCCTGCGGAAACCGGGTGTAGCCGACCCGCCTGGGCGCCGAGCAGCCCCAGGCGAGAGCCGCCATCGCGATGACGCATCCCCGGATCGGACCCCAGCGTGGGCGCATGCGTCGATCTAAGCCGCGCCCCGTCCGGAATCCCATCCCAAAACCGTGGGGATCGATGGCGACGTCCCGGAGCGCAGATTTTTGGTGCCCGGCGCAGGAAACTGTTTGAATCCGAGGCCGACCTGCGGTGTCGTTTCCGGGTACCTCCTCGTTATGAAACAAACCCCCGACTCCTCACGTCGTGATTTCCTCAAGCGCACCGGATCCATTGCCGGTGCCGGTGGCATCGCCGGTCTCTTGGCCAGCCGAGCCGGTCAGGCCGCCAAGCCGATGGCCGCCGCCGTGGCCGCCACGGCCCTCGATCCCGCCCGGGCCGCCCACGTGGCCCACACCGACACGATCAACATCGCGCTGATCGGACCCGGTGGCCGGGGTACGGGTGCCGCCGCCAATGCGCTGCGGGTCAAGACCGGCCCCACCAAGCTCATCGCGATGGCCGACGTCTTCGACAACCGTCTGAAGTCCAGCTACGAGGGCCTGAAGGGCGAGTTCAAGGAGAAGGTCGACGTGCCCGAGGAGCGCCGTTTCGTCGATTTCGAGGGCTACAAGAAGGCCATCGATCTGCTCACCCCGGGCAAGGACATCGCCATCTTCGCCACGCCGCCGGCCTTCCGCTGGGTGCACTACAAGTACGCCATCGAGAAGGGCATCAACGTGTTCATGGAGAAGCCCGTCACCGTCGACGGTCCCACGTCCCGCCGGATGTTCGAGCTCAACAAGAAGGCGATCGAGAAGGGCATCAAGGTGGGTGTCGGTCTGATGTGCCGCCACTGCCGCGTGCGCGGTGAGCTCTTCGACCGCGTCCGCAACGGCGAGGCCGGCGACATCATCGCGATGCGCTGCTACCGCATGCACGGCCCGGTGGCCTCCGGCTTCTCGGTGAAGAAGCCCGAGGGTCGCAGCGAGCTGCTCTGGCAGATCGAGCGCTTCCACAGCTTCCTGTGGGCCTCGGGTGGTGCGTTCAACGACTACTACATCCACAACATCGACGAGAGCTGCTGGATCAAGAACGACTGGCCGGTCATGGCCCAGGCCTCGGGTGGCCGCCACTACCGCGGCGACAACGTGGACCAGAACTTCGACAACTACTCGGTGGAGTACACCTTCCCCGACGGCTCCAAGCTGTTCCACTACGGCCGCATCATGCCGGGTTGCCACGATCAGTTCGCCAGCTACGCCCACGGCAGCAAGGGCCTGGCGGTCATCTCCGAGAACGGCCACGCGCCGTCCAAGGCCCGCATCTACAAGGGCCAGGAGATGAAGCCCGAGAACATCGTCTGGCGCGGTCCCCGTCAGGAGCCCGACCCCTACCAGATGGAGTGGGAAGACCTCACCGACGCGATCCGCAACGACAAGCCCTACAACGAGGTCGACCGCGGCGTCCGCGCCAGCCTGGTCTCGTCGATGGGCCGCATGGCGGCGCACACGGGTCAGGTCATCACCTACGATCAGATCCTCAACAGCGACCACGAGTTCGCCCCCGGCGTGGAGAGCTTCCGCATGGATTCCGCGGCCCCGGTCCTCGCCGACGCCAGCGGTCGCTACCCGGTGCCCGCCCCCGGCCTGAACAAGAAGCGCGAGTACTGACGCGGTCCTCCGGCGCCCGCCGGATCGACGGTCTTCAAAGCCCCTGGGGAACCCTGTTCCCCGGGGGCTTTTTAGTGCCACAACCGATGGGGTCGGTCCCGCATATTTACACAAAAGGGGTCACTCCATACTGTTCGCCACCCCCTCCATTGGAGAGCTCCGAAATGCGGCGGGATGGGGGCTTGGGGGGCGATGTCTCAACGGCGGGCTCCGCAGGATCCCGCCGGCGCTCGCAGGGAAGCTCGGGGAAGGATGGGCTCTCGCGCGTTGCTCGAGGGGCGGTGTTGAGCAGCTTCCTGAGCTGGGTCCGGCCCGATCCTGCTCCGCGGGTTGATCCGAGGGGGATTGGCCGAATCGAATGGGAGAGACATGCCTTGTCGGTGCCTCCGGTCTCCAGGGGGCATGCTGGGCCCGCAGGATTTCTGGGTGCGAATCCATGACGGAGGGATGCCCATCCGGGTTGATCCTGGATTCAGGCCCGATGGCGCATCGGAGAGTTCCATGGACCAGAGTTCTCCGCATGCTTGGCAGGTCTGGACGGTGACGATAGTTTGCGCACATCCACCATGGTTGCCGCCTCCATCCGGGGACTTCCGTTCCCGAGACTCCTCCGATGCTGACCTTCCAGGATCATTTCTGGCGGGGCGGGCGTTGGCATCGGCGTCAGTTCCTGCAGGCCGGGGCGCTGGCCTTGGGAGGTCTGGATTTGGCGGATGCCCTGGGAACCCGCGCCGCCGCGGCCGGGTCCAACGGGGCGTCTGGGTCGACGGCGCCCGGCGGGGAAGCGCCAGTGGGGCGAGCGATCGGTTCCGACCGGGGTTCGCCCGGCAATCCACTCAAGGATCGGTCGGTGATCTTCCTCTTCATGCACGGGGGTCCCTCGCAGTTCGAGACCTTCGATCCGAAGATGGATGCGCCTGCGCACGTTCGCAGCGCCACGGGCGAGATCCCCACGACGCTGCCGGGCATCACCTTCGGCAGCACGTTCCAGAGGCTCGCCAAGCTCGCCCACAAGTTCAGCATCGTGCGCTCGTTCGCCACCGGCGACGGCAATCACGACATCAAGCCCATCGTCGGGGCCGACACCCTCCAGGCCAACCTGGGTTCGCTCTACTCCAGCATCGCCGGTCCGAGCCGCCCGGATTCGGCCATGCCGACGAACATCGCCCTCTTCCCGCGATCGGTGGAGCCCAAGGCGCAGGATGCCGTGCGGGAATTCGGCAACTTCGAGGGGACGGGCGATCTGGGGCGGACCTTCGCCCCCTTCGTGCCCGGCGCCGGGGGCGATCTGCAGCAGAACCTGCGGATCAACCTGCCGGAGGGGCGCTTCCACGACCGTCAGGCCCTGCTGAAATCGGTGGACCAGTGGCGGCGCTGGATGGACGACCGGGCGGCGGTCCAGGAGTTCGGCGGGCTCCAGCAGAAGGCCTTCGAGCTGCTGCACCGCGGGGTCTTCGACGCCTTCGACCTGTCGCGCGAGGATCCCCGGGTGATCGAACGCTACGACACGGCCCCGCTGCTGCCGCGCGCGCGCATCGACCCGCGGTGGAAGAACATCGAGCACTACGCGACCAACGCCCTGACCCTGGGCCGGCAGTTGCTTCTGGCGCGTCGGCTCTGCGAGCGCGGGGCGGGCTTCGTGACGGTGACCACCAGCTTCATCTGGGACATGCACGCCGACGTGAACAACGCCCCCATGACCGTCGGCATGGACTACGTGGGGCGGCCCTTCGACCACGCGGTGTCGGCCTTCATCGAGGACGTCGAGGCGCGCGGGCTCTCCGAGAAGATCCTGCTGGTCTGCTGTGGCGAGATGGGCCGGACCCCGATGATCAACAAGGACGGCGGCCGCGACCATTGGGGCAACCTGGCACCGCTGCTCGTGTACGGCGGCGGGCTGAAGATGGGGCAGGTGATCGGTCAGTCGTCGCGCGATGGCGGGGAACCGGCGAGCCAGCCCATCACGCTCAAGGACCTCATCGCCACCGTGATGCACTCGCTGATGGACGTCGGACAGGCCCGCCTTCTGCCAGGGGTGCCCCAGCGGGTCCTCGAGGCGATCACCCGTGGCGAACCCATCCGCGGGCTAGTCTGAGCCCCGTGTGGAATCATCCGCGGTGAGGGATATCCGCCGCCGCTGTCGCAGCGGTCTAGCCATGGGCGACGGCGATGCTGTGCCCGGCGGCTTCCATGGTTGCCCGGATGATTCCTGCCTGCTCGGCGGCCTCGGAATAGAAGTTCAGGATGGTGATTCCGTTCAGGAATGCTTCGACCGCTGCGGTGAGTTTCGGGGATTGCCGACGTGCAACCCCGTACCTGGGTTCCATGACGGTGACGGCGTTGATGGCCACATCGGAGGGTTTGACCTTTTGGATGCGCGCGGAGGACGCGCGATGTCTTCAATGATGGGCCTGCGCTCGCGGGGAAGCTCTCAGGAACGATTGCCTTCGCTCTCTGCGCCGGGAGAGGGGTTCGATCCCTTCCAAAGCTCGCTCCGGCCAGATCCCACGACCGTTGGCGGGGCTGGCGGAAGGCGGTGGCAAGGTTGACGGACTGGGCGGTCGAACCGCATCTTCGGGGCTCACCGTTCATCCATGAGCACCGCCTCCTCCTCGAACATCGAGTCCCATCTCAAGGAATCCCGCGTCTTCAAGCCGTCCAAGGAGTTCGCCGCCAAGGCCCACATCCGTTCCATGGCCCAGTACAAGAAGCTGTGGACCGAGTCGGTGAAGAATCCGGAACGCTTCTGGAAGAAGCAGGCCGAGACCGAGTTGGTGTGGATGAAGCCGTTCAAGAAGGTGCTGCAGTGGAAGGTGCCCTTCGCGAAGTGGTTCGTGGGCGGGCAACTCAATGTCGCCGCCAACTGCCTCGACCAGTGGCTCGGCACCGCTACGGCCAACAAGGCCGCGTTGATCTGGGAGGGCGAGCCGGCGGCCGATGGCGTGCCGGGCGAGGAACGCGTGCTGACCTACCGGCAGCTCCACCGCGAGGTCTGCCGTTTTGCCAACGTGCTCAAGCACAACGGGGTGGGCAAGGGAGACCGGGTGATCCTCTACCTGCCCATGATCCCGGAGGCCGCCATCGCCATGCTGGCCTGCGCCCGCATCGGCGCGGTGCACAGCGTCGTCTTCGGCGGGTTCAGCGCCCAGTCGGTGGCCGACCGCATCCAGGACTGCGGGGCCAAGCTGGTCGTCACGGCCGACGGCGGTTATCGCCGTGGTGCGGTCGTACCGCTCAAGAAGAACGTCGACGACGCCCTCCTGATCCGCGACGCCTCCGGCAAGTCCCTCACGTCGACCATCGAAAAGGTCGTCGTCGTCCGCCGCTGCGGCAACGAGGTGCAGATGACCGAGGAGCGCGATGTGTGGTGGCACCGCGAGTTGCAGTACGTGTCCGACGAGTGCCCGGCCGCGAAGATGGATTCCGAGGCCCCGCTCTTCATCCTCTACACCAGCGGTTCGACCGGCAAACCCAAGGGCATCCTGCACACCACGGCGGGCTATCTGCTGGGCACCAAGCTGACCTCCAAGTACGTCTTCGACCTCAAGCCCGAGGATGTGTACTGGTGCACGGCCGACGTCGGTTGGGTCACCGGCCACAGCTACATCGTCTATGGTCCGCTCGCCAACGGGGCCACCGCGCTGATGTACGAAGGCGCGCCCAACTGGCCCGAGCCCGACCGTTTCTGGCGCATCATCCAGAAGTACAGCGTGTCGATCCTCTACACCGCGCCGACCGCCATCCGGGCCTTCATGAAATGGGGCGACGAGTGGGTGAAGAAGCACGACCTGTCGTCGCTGCGTCTCTTGGGCAGCGTCGGCGAGCCCATCAATCCCGAGGCCTGGACCTGGTACCACAAGGTGGTCGGGGGCGGTCGTTGCCCCATCGTGGACACCTGGTGGCAGACCGAGACCGGCAGCATCATGATCACCCCCATGCCGGGCGCGACGCCGCTCAAGCCGGGCACCGCGACCTTGCCGTTCTTCGGCATCCTGCCCGAAGTGGTGGATGACGCGGGCAAGCCCGTGCCCAAGAACTCGGGTGGCAAGCTGGTCGTCCGCAAGCCGTGGCCCTCCATGCTGCGCGGCATCTGGGGCGACACCCAGCGCTACAAGGACACCTACTGGACCGAGGTGCCCGGCAGCTACTTCACCGGCGACGGCTGCCGGCAGGACAAGGACGGCTACTTCTGGATCGTGGGCCGCATCGACGACGTGCTCAACGTGGCCGGTCACCGTATCGGAACCGCCGAGGTCGAGAGCGCTCTGGTCAGCCACCCGTCGGTGGCCGAGGCCGCGGTGGTGGGGCGCCCCGATGAATTGAAGGGGCAGGCCCTGGTCTGCTTCGTGACCCTCAAGACGGGCCAGAAGCCTTCGCCCGAACTCAAGAACGAGCTGCGCAACCACATCGGCAAGGAGATCGGCCCGGTGGCCAAGCCCGACGAGGTGCGCTTCGCCGAGGCGCTGCCCAAGACCCGCTCGGGCAAGATCATGCGCCGTCTGCTCAAGCAGATCGCCAGCGGCGTCGAGATCAAGGGCGACACCACGACGCTCGAAGACATCAACGTGATCGCCAAGCTGGCGGCCGGCGACGAGTGATGGGCGAGGAGTGAGGGTCGACGGCTATTGAGCCATCGGCCGCCTCCGCTGCGAGGCTGACCGTGCCGTGGGTCTCTTTGGGAAACCCCGGCCACCCACGGCGTCTTCGGACGCCGTGGCCGGGGTTTTCATCGGGAGCGGTCCCGTTGGAATCGGTCGCGTTCCCGCCGGTTGTGGGCCTTGAGGTCGAGGTGCACCTGGTTCAGTTCGCCCTCGATCTGGGCGATGAAGGTGGCGCAACTCGAGGCCAGGGCTCCGAACCCCTGCACGGTGTCCCGTTCGGCGTGGTCGTCGGTGATGACGAGCACCTCGCCATACGCCTTGAACCGATAGGCGGCCCGTTCAATGAGGTCGTCGGCGGTCTGCCCCGCCTTCGAATACAGCACTTCGACCGCCCGCGGATCGGGAGATCGGGTCCGGCCGTGCAGCCCTCCGCTCTGTCCATCGAAGAACACGGTGATGGGGGTGCCCAGGGCCGCCTGGTATTCCTCGAGGCAGGCGATGAGCGCGTCGCGGGCCACGGCCGAATGGCGCGCCGATTTCGGGGCCAATTCGGGCCAGGCGTGCAGGAGGCTGTAGCCATCCACGAGGATGCGGATCAGAGGCATCGTGAGACGGCAACCGTCCACGGAATCCCGGGCGATGCAAGGGCCGGAGTGGAGGGTCCGAGCTCGACCGGCCGGGTGGGGGCCGAGGCCGCCCGAGTCCGCCCGTCATCGTGCCTAGGAATCCCGCCACCCTGGGAGTTTCGGGGGGGGCTGCGGCGGGCATTTGAACTCGGAAGGGCGGTGCCGTAGCCTCGGTCGATGATCTCCCGGAGGTTTTGGGCTGCGTGTTTGCTGATGCTGTGCATGGGACTCGTGGCCAGGGCCGAGGTTCGGGCTCCGTGGCATTCGGGGCGCGTCCGGGGTTCTCCCGAACCGCCGCCCCGTGCCCAGGTCGACCGCGTGTTTCCGAAGCTCCAGTTCAAGGATCCGGTCGAACTGGTCTTCGATCCCTCGGGCACCCGGCTCTGGGTCTTGGAAGTGGGCGGCCGTTTGGTTTCCTTCGCCCCTCGGGCCGATGTCGGCGCCGCGGACCTTGCGCTCGATCTGTCCCGGGTGCGCCAACCCTTCGCCCAGGCGTTGGGGTTCGCCTTCCACCCGGGATTCGCCACCAACCGATTCGTGTACCTGGTGTACGTGGTCCGCGACCGGGATCCGGCCGGGACCCGCCTGAGCCGCTTCCGGGTGGAACCGACCGACCCGCCCCGGGTGGATCCGGCGAGTGAACAGATCGTCCTCACCTGGATGGGGGGTGGGCACAATGGCAGCTCCCTCCAGTTCGGGCCCGACGGATTCCTGTACGTGTCCACCGGCGATGCGGCGGCGCCAGAACCTCCGGATGTGCTGTCGACCGGTCAGAACCTCGACGACCGCCTGAGCTGCATCCTGCGCATCGATGTCGATCGGCCCTCGGGGACGAATGCGTTCTCCATCCCGCCCGGCAACCCCTTTGTCGGTCGCCCCGGGGCGCTGCCCGAGATCTGGGCCTACGGCTTCCGCAATCCCTGGCGCATGTCCTTCGGCCCGGATGGGGCCCTGTGGGTGGGTGATGTGGGCTGGGAACTCTGGGAGACCGTCCATCGCATCAAGAACGGGGGCTACAACGGCGGATGGAGCCGCATGGAAGGGCCCCAGTTGGTGAACGCGAGCCAACACCCTCCCACACCCATCCAGGAACCGGTGCTGGCCCTGCCGCACAGCGAGTTCGCGAGCATCACCGGGGGCTTTTTCCATGATGGTGCCGACGGATTGCCCGAGCTCAGGGGAGCCTATGTGTTCGGTGACTGGGAGACGGGCAAGGTGCGGGGGCTGCGGTGGGAAGGCGATCGGATCGTCTGGAACGAGGAGTTGTGCGACACGTCCCTCAAGATCATCGCCTTCGCCCGGGATCCGGCGGGCGGGTTGCTGCTGTTGGATTACCGACCCGATGCCGGGATCCATCGCCTGACCGCCCGCAAGGGCACGGGTTCGGGCGGGGCGTTTCCGCGTCGGTTGTCGGAGACGGGGATCTTCGCCGACGTGGCCCGACAGGTGCCGGCGGCCGGCGTGGTCGAATACGCCATCACCGCGCCCCAGTGGGCCGACCATGCCCGTGCCCGGCAGTGGGTGGCCATCCCGGGGCAGGGCGTGGTGAAGACCCGGGTGGGGCGCGAGTCGCACGAGCGGCGCTGGGAGTTTTCCAACCAGTCCGTCCTCGTGAAGACCCTGAGCCTCGAACGCGAGGTGGGGCGTCCAGAATCGGCCCGTCCGATGGAGACCCAGCTATTGCATCAGAACGGCGACGGGTGGCAGGCCTACAGCTACCGCTGGAACGAGGCCGGCACCGACGCCGACCTGGTTCCGGCCGCCGGTGCCGTGGCCGAGTGGACCCTGCGCGACGCTCACGAGTCCGGCGGCGTCCGCACCGAGACCTGGCGGTTCGCCTCGCGGGCCGAATGCCTGCGATGCCACAACCCCTGGGCCGGTCCGCCGCTGGCCTTCAATTTCGAGCAACTGCTGGGCAAGGCCGATGCGGGTGAGGCGGGCCGCCTGGCCTCGCTCGGTGTGCTGGAGATCCACGACGACCTCAGGTCGGTGGCCCGGATGCGCTCGCCGTCGGATGAGAGCGCCGATTTGGAGTCCCGTGCGCGGTCCTGGTTGAGCGCCAACTGCGCCCATTGTCACCGGTGGGGAGCCGGTGGTGCGGTGTCCCTCTTCCTCAATCACGATCGCCCGCTGGCCGACAGCCGCTTGATGGATGTGCCTCCGGCGCGGGGAGGTTTCGGCCTGCTCGAACCCCGACTCGTCGCTCCGGGGGATTCGTGGCGCTCGGTGCTTCTCCACCGCATCAGCACCGAGGGGGCCGGTCGGATGCCCATCCAGGGTTCGCGGCGCGTCGACGAGGCCGGCGTGGCCCTCGTGCGCCGGTGGATCGACAGCCTGTCGCCGCCGACGAATTCCGGGGTGGCGGTCCGTGCGGCCCGGGCCCGCCTGGCCTCGACACCCACCGAGGCGCTTCCGCTGGACGAGACCTCCGGTGCATTGGCCCATCTCGGGCGCATGCCTCGCCCGGATCCCGCCGTGGTTCAGCGGGCCCTGCGCTCCACGAACGGACCGACCCGGGACCTGTTCCAGCGCTTCGTGCCCGCCTCTCAACGCCGAAAGGTGTTGGGTGAGGGTTGGGATGCGGCGGTCCTCGGGGGATTCACGGGCGACGCCGTGCGGGGGCGCGCACTCTTCCACGCCGACTCCGGCCCGCAGTGCGGTCGCTGCCATGTCGCCGAGGGGCGGGGCAGGGCTTTCGGTCCGGCCCTCGATGGCATCGCCTCCAAGCATGATGCGGGAGCCTTGCTCGACCAGATCCGATGGCCCTCCCGCCAGATCGCCCCGGAGTATTCACTGCACCAGGTGGAGACCCGCGACGGCCTTCAGCATGGGGGATTCCTGATCTCCAAGGAGTCGGGAAGACTGCGCCTCCGGGGGGAAGGGGATACCCAGATCGATCTGCCGATCGACACGGTGGTGTCCGACACGGTGTCGCCGGTGTCGGCCATGCCGGAGGGACTGCTGGACGCCTTGACCGCCCAGGAGGCCGTCGACCTGATGGCCTACCTCCGCGGGCTGAAGGATCGGCCGTGAGGGATTCCGGAACCCCGGCCTGAATCGCCCCGGGTTCCACTCGAGCCTCGCCGCCTCAGCCCATGTCGGCCGTGAAGTAGAGGATCCGGCTGCAGCTGGGGCAGGCGACCAGCTCGGATTGGCCCTTGGCCGAGACCACCGACTGCGTGGGCAGCTTCATGTGGCAGCCTCCGCAGACCCCGCCTGCGACACCGACGATGAGGTTGTCTCCCTTGGTCTTGAGCAGACGGTCGTATCGGCTGAGGACCGAAGGATCGTCGATCCCGGCCGCCGCCGCCGCGCGCGCCTCGGTCGCGCCGGCCAGTTCGGAGGCCAGGTGCTTCTCGCGCGAAGCCAGGTCCACCAGTTGACGGTCGGTCTCGGCCTTGAGGGCCGCATGGGCCTTGGTCGCGACGGCCAGCTGCCGGGTGGCCGCCTCGATCCGCTCCATCAGCTCCAACTGCTGGTCCTCGAGCCGGGAGATCTCGCGCTGGCTGGTCTCGATCTGGTGCTCGTAGGCCTTGTACTGGTCGTTGCTGCGGGTCTCGTTCTGCTGGGCCCGGACCTTGCCGATGCGCTCCTTCAGGGCGTCGGCCTCGAGTTCGAGCTTCTTCCGGTCGCTCTCGAGCTGTTGGGTCTCCTTCTTGATGGCCTCGTACTCGGCCGAGCCCGCCGCGGCCTTCCCCTGGATCACCTGGCGCTGTCCCGGAACGGTCGCCACCTCGGAGCGGACCCGGTTCAGGCGGCGGTCGCGATCCTGGAGGATCAGCAGTTTCTCGATGATCGGGAGCATGGGTGGGCACGCTATCGGCTCGATCCCCGCTGGGCAAGGCCCCGAACCGCCTCCGATCCGCTCCTGCCCCGTGACGAGGAAAGGGCGACACCCACTGGCGCGCGGCCAACTAGGCGTTATCCTCAGGCCATGATGCGTTCTTATTCCTCTTTCAACGGGTGCCGGGGAGCGCTGTTCGCGGCCCTGCTCTCGGTCTCCGTCCTCGCCAAGGACACCGCGCCGAACCCGTCCAGCCCCGCGCTGGACCTGGCCCGCCAACTCAACCAGGCCTTCGTCGAGGTGGCCGACTCGGTCTCGAAATCGGTGGTGGTCATCAAGGTCAAGACCAAGGAGGACCGCAACTGGGGCGACCTCGAAGGCAATCCGCTCTTCGAGCAGCTGCCCGAGGAGCAACGGCAGCAGTTCGAGCGGTTCTTCGAGCGGTTCCGGGGTCAGCAACCCCGTCGTCAGCGCGCGCAACCCGATCCGACCGATGCCGAGGGCAATCCGTTCTACAATGGCCGGGGCTCCGGCATGGTCATGCGTGAAGACGGCTACATCCTGACCAACCACCATGTCGTCGAGGACGCCGAGGCCATCATGGTGGTCTTCAAGGATGGCCGGGAGGTGAAGGCCGAGGTGCGGGGGCGCGATCCGGAGTCCGACCTCGCGGTCATCCGCTTGACCGAGAAGGTCCCCGGATTGACTCCGGTCCGCTTCGCCGACTCCGACAAGGTCCGGGTCGGTGAATTCGCCATCGCCATCGGAGCCCCCTTCGACCTCGAGTACAGCGTGACCTTCGGTCATGTCAGCGCCAAGGGGCGGCAGGTCGAGGACATGCGCTCGCTGTCCGACCAGGACTTCATCCAGACCGACGCCAACATCAACGTCGGGAATTCGGGTGGGCCGCTGGTGAACATCGATGGCGAGGTCATGGGCGTGAATTCCATGATCCGCACCTCGATGGGCGTGGGCGTGGGCATCGGTTTCGCCATCCCTTCCAACCTCGCCCGTGAGATCGGGGATCGACTGATCGAGGACGGGCGGTTCGTGCGCTCGTGGTTGGGCATCGGCATCGCCGACCTCCGCGAATACCGTCGCATCCGGGACATCGATACCAAGGCCAAGGACGGCGTGGTCGTCCGCTCCATCGAGCCCAACGGACCCGCCTACGGTTCCGATCTCAAGCCGGCCGACGTCATCGTGTCGGTCGACGGCAGGAACGTCTCCACCACCCAGCAGTTGCGGAGCCTGATCTCCCGCAAGAAGGCGGGCTCCGAGGTCGTGCTCGATGTGTTCCGCCGCGACGAGAAGATCCGGGTCAAGGTGAAGCCCGATGAAAAGCCGACCCGCGATGCGCTGGCGTCGGGTCGGAAGCCCAAGGCATCGAAGGAGCCCGTGGGCGTCATGGAACTGGGCATGACCGTCAAACCCCTGACCAAGGATTCGGCCAAGCAGTTCGGGGTCGAAATGGCCGAAGGGGTGATCGTGACCGAAGTCCAGCAGGGCTCGCTCGCCGACCGGTACGAGATCAAGCCCGGCGACATCATCACCGACATCAACCACGAGCCCGTCCGCAGCCCCAAGGAGTTCCAGGCCGAGGTGGCCAAGGCCAAGGGTCGGGTGCTCGTCAGCTTCATCCGCGACGGCACGCCCCAGTTCGAAGTGCTGAAGGAACGCTCGAAGTGATCCGTTCCACGGAAACCTTTCCGCGGAAAGGCGGCGCACGGAAAGTTTCTGCCAAGGC